>JAIRNK010000005.1 GCA_031258095.1 Holosporales bacterium | reverse complement strand
GGAACGTCCGCGAAAAAAGAGGCGAGGTGTTTTTGCATATAAAAAACCAAACACTGTACTAAACTTTGTCATTAATCAAAAGAGGTTTGGGCTAAGTTTTTTCGTGCGTAGGCCCTGCAGTTCCGCCTCATTTTAAATATCAGCCATTTCCAGAGAGGGGGATGACTACAGGAGGGCGCATTATCTGTTTATTAATCCGAGTTTGAGACGCTTATGCTGAGGGCTTAACCGCACCAGTACCACAATGTTGACTATTGCAATAAAACAACACCTTTCAGGCGCCCACTCGAAACCACAGACACGGCGAAAACCACCGAACCTACACGCCATTATTAGCACTTTCATAATTTTGATTTCAAGGGCGTCCATTGAATGTGTCGCGTCTGACTTAATAAATTGTATTGGGCGTACCGCTTCGTATATGTGTGCATGTCGCGAAATTCGGGAGTCAATCGACCATCAGGAGTACCGATCTGCGGCAAACACACTGTTCGAAAACATACGAACACTACATAATCAGCTAACTGGGTGTTTTTACGAAGCAAGAGATGCCGATGGCCGATGTGCTGAATTTTTAGGAATTATTTTACGAGATCACGATTTAATTCATGAAAATCTGTCGCATATTGCGGATTCCATGCAGGAGTTTTGTTTCACCATAGCAGGCCCATTAGAGGTTGAGACGGATGTTCCTGTAGAATTGTTTGCTACTCTTGAAACAATGAACGTGGGCCTAGACTCGCTTCTATCAGCATATGAAGAGCGAGCACGCAATGCTTTTACAAACTTTGAGTGTGTCGAGCGGCTGGATTATATCACGCTTCTACTCCAAATTTGGGATGTCCGCTTAGCTTCGATGCAAGCGGGCGAAGCGGGTGTTAAGGAGTTTGACGGCTGGCGCCAAATAAGTATTTTTAGGGAAGAGTTGTCTAATTCACTTCTCAAAATTGAAACACTAGCTCGCAATTTAAAGCGACTGGATACCGTCTACGTACAAAGCGTCATTCGAGAGATACTTTCCTTACCTTTGCGCTCATCACCTTCCGACCATGTCGATCAGCTAACTCCGCTGCGAGAGGTGATTGCCAAGGTCCGAACCGACGAAACAAGCGGCGCTCCGATCGATGGGGGCCTCGCATTCGATAAAGCCTCGCTTACGTACAAAATTCAGAATATACACGGCAACGCGCGAAGACTTGTAAATAGTTTTGGTGTAAGAGTCGACGATGAATAATCCATACAGCTGGTGCCTCCTTACCAAGTCACCTCCGCATCACTGCACCATCCGCCGCCTAAAAACGACGACAAAAACCAAGGCAACAGCGCAGCGGATCACGGTCGTTTCGAGAACGTATCCGCCAAAAAGTGTCGAAAGTGATGGTCTAATGGGCCCCCAAAAGTAAAATGCTAATGAGCTAAAAACAAGATTATCCAACAGCCCAGACACAGAGACAGATATAAAATTCAAGACAGATTTATTGAGCTGCGTCCGGCTAACTCGCTTAAAAATCAAGACGTTAAAAAACTGACTGAAAAGGAATGCAATGAAGCTCGCACATAATATACGCAGAGAAGGCGTAAACAAACGTTTCATTGCCAAGTAATTTTGGTAGGACTCCTGCAAAAATGCGTCCCCCTGCACGGGCTTATGCATCAAAGACAATATCAAGCTAATCGAAAAAAAGGCGTAGGCAACAAAACTTAACAGAACGCTTTTATTGGCCTCTGACGGCCCATATTTAGCCGATATCATATTGTTTGAGAGAAATGTGGTCGTAAAAAGAACCGTCCCAAGCGGGATTGGCACAGAGAACACGTCGTATTTTGTCACGTGCAACACTTGGATGTTTGCGAGGCACACAGCAATGCAGTTATATGCGCATAATCCTGATTTGCCGGCGAGTCGGAAAAAAAACTCCAAAAAAGCCAACGATATTAACATAACACCGAAGGATACTAGCTCTGGGCGACATTTCCACATGTAGTAGATAATTTGCTCTACGACCCCATCCATTCATCAAGCTTTACTCTTCCGAAGAACCAAGAATACGATTCAACTGGTCGTTTTGATCACTGGTATATCCACCACCAACCGCGCCCGTTACAGACTTTGGCTCGAGCGTTCCTAACTCTTTTACTTCTGTCTCGTCCACAATGATTGCGCTTTCATCCGGAACAGGCTTGGCACCGGAAAACTCGTGAAGAAAAGCCTGCAATTCGTTCGGCAATGCCGTTTGGAGACAATCGCTCACGTAGTGAATGAAGCGAATAAAAGAACTCTGAATGATTTGATCTGGCATAGATGCCCTGGGAACAAAGATATGGGCCACAAGCTCAATCGCTCCAAGCACTAACGCATATTTTGCCATGCCGAGAATTGCACCAAATGTTCGATCAACCGGAGATATGACTGTTCCGCGGATAAACCCTGCGCACACAGTTCCAATGAACGAAACTATTGTGAACGCAATTACGCAAACAAACACTGACGCGATAATGTCCGCTATAAAGGCTGTGTCAAAATGGGCCCGCATGAAGGTTCGCAACAACGGAAAATCCCAGAAGGTGGCGATCCCAGCCAGCACCCACGCTAATATGGACGACAGCTCACGAATGAATCCCTTTGAAAAGCCGACTATTAGCGCTATCGACATAACCCCTATTATTATAAGGTCTACCGAATTCATATCCGCCTTGCGTGGATCTAACACTGTGACATAGTATCCGTAACCAAAGGTTTCTGTAAAGATTTTGTTGAAATTTGCGCAGTTTGCCAAATGGCTGAAGACTGCAAATCCAAACCTAAGTGCGCGGACACCGTCAACCTTTATTGTTACACCATATAGGGCTTCCGACTGACGCTCCTGGGGGGCAAGTCCTGATGTTACAAGGTTTTGAACTCTCAAGAAACCCGGAACGTCAGATGGGACGTGTATAAGTGCTCGGCCGTATCCGAAGACACTACGAGCCGCTGCGAATTTGCCCATTGCACTTCTGCAGCACGGAAGAAATGACGCTTTGGCTCAGCGCCTGAATTTCAGAGTCCGTCATCGTCGAATCGCGCGGCTGAATTACAACTTCAAGCGCAATCGAAACTTTGCCATCCTCAGCTAGCTTGCCTTCAAATACGTCGAAGATTTTCACGGAAGCAATCCGCGCATCAGCCGCCTTGACCGCAGTTATTAAACTGTTTGCTGGCAAATCTTTACCCACAATGAATGCAAAGTCCCTGCTGATTGGCTGCAGTTTTGAGCAGACGAACGGATTCACTTTCTTTCGTCCAATGCTCGCCACCAGCGCATCAGAAACAATTGTCTCGAACAGCACAATTGGACGTTCTAAACTCTTAAACAACTTCGGATGTAGCTCGCCAAACCACCCAATTGTGTCCTTTCCGCGCACAACCCGCCCGAAGCGTTGCGGATGACAGTACGCCGGAGCATTATCGCGCTCAATTTGGTACGATTCAATGTTGCAAACGGCGAGCAGCTCGAGTAAATCCGCCTTGACGTCATAAACATCTACATCTCTTGCAGGCTGAAGCCAGTTGCGCTCTGTCATACCAAAGCGCCCCCCGCAAACCATTTTATTTTCGCGGATGCCCTTCGGCGTTTGTGCGAAGACAGATTCAACTTCAAATATCGCCCCACTGTTGCAACTTCGACTTTTGTTAAAAGCCACAACCTTGAGCAGCGCCTGAACCAGCGACTTTTGCAAAAACGCCATGTCAGCGTTTAGCGGTTTTAGTATTTCCACGAACGTTTCTTCTGTGCCGTCTTGCTCAAAAACCTCGGTCTCAGCACCACTCAGAAATGGCAGCGTGTAAACTTCCGACATCCCCCTATTACACAGAGCATTCTTTATATGACGAATCGGATCAACATTCGTGTCGGCCTGCATAACAGGAATCGGACGAATTGGGAGATTGGCATACCCCCGCATCCGCAAAATTTCCTCAACTAAATCTGCGTCAATCGAAACGTCGTGTCGCCACGAAGGCACTGCAATGGTGATAGATTCTTCATCAGAATGCACCACCTTAAAGCCCAAGCGCTCCAATATCGCCGTTGCAACCCCACTTTCTCCGGCAGAAGCGTCACCGCTCAATGACACAATGCGCGACCTTGCAACAGAGACCTGCGCCCGCGGCTGATGTGGGCTGATCCCCCGTAGCGACACGCCATGAATATTCCCCCCGCAAATTGTCTTAACCAAAGACAGCGCCCATTCCATTGCAACTGGAGTCATTTCAGGGTCAATCCCGCGCTCGAAGCGTGTCCGAGATTCACTCTGCAAAATGTGTCGTTGCCCGGTCAGCGTCACGGCCACCGGGTCAAAATATGCGGCTTCAACAAAAATGTCTGTCGTGTCCAGTGAGCTTCCACTCTGCTCCCCCCCCATGACTCCGGCTAAAGTAAGCGGCTTCTCGTTGTCCGCAATCAGCATGTCGTCTGCCGAGCACTCGCAAATCTGACCATTTAGTAGCTTCAGTTGCTCTCCATCACGCGCGCGCCGAACATGAATTTCGTTGCAAATGTACCTGCTGTCATACACGTGAAGAGGTTGCCCAATGTCAAAATTCAAAAAATTGGTAATGTCAACCAATACATCAATTGGCCGTTGACCCGCGACTAGCAGCCTTTTCTGCATCCAATGCGGACTAAAGCCGTTTATCACCTCACTCATCGTGGCACCGATAAAGAAGCGGCACTGCGGAGTCTCGACAGAAATTGGAACAGGCGAATCTGGCAAATCAGACATGTTTATTTTCTCGAATTGCCTAAAATGCTGCGCGTAATTAAGTGCTTTCAGCGTTCCAACACCGGCTGCGGCTAGCTCGCGCGCAATGCCCCGGACGGAAAAGCAATCGCCACGGTTGGGTGTAATGACTATCGTAAAAATGGGGTCATCCAAGCCAAGAGCGTGTGCAAGCGGTTCCCCGGGCGCAACGTCCGTCTTTATGTCCATGATGCCTGGCTCTTTCGCGGAGAGTTGCAGTTCCTCGGCGGAACACAGCATCCCCTGGCTAACCACGCCACGAATGTTGGCTTCTTTTAAAGTGCTTTTTAAGGCGGGAACAAATCCGCCAACATGGACAAGCGCAGCATTCATTCCGCCGTGCACATTCGGCGCGCCACAAACTATTTGCAACGTCTGCTTACCGTCAAAAACCCTGCAGACATGCAATCTGTCTGCATTTGGATGTGATTCGACAGCTTCAACTCTTGCGATGGCGATGTCTCGTAAAGAATCGCTCACGTCCTCGAGCTCATCAACTTCAAAGCCAATATCGTTCAACTTATCGGCAATATCTCTTGGACTATGTGTCGTATCAAGATGATCTTTCAACCAGGAATAACTGAATTTCATTCGCGAATCTCTACTTTGTTGATGCAAGTAATTTTTTGCCTGTTATGCAGCCTCGCGAGATTTCATTTGGTCATCACGAAGAAAAGAGCCGACTAACTCATGAATCCCAACAGAGTGAGACCCTTTAAACCAAACAGCATCCCCGTCTAGCAACGAGGCTCGCAGCATGCGTTCCAACTCCGGAATAGAATCCGCAACTCCGCCTCGCTTAGAGGAAGGAAGCTTCGAAAAAGCAGACGCACAACACGTCCCTGTGCAAAAAACGCTATCAACTGAACTAGCTGATATAGCGTCGAATAGCTGCGAATGAGCCTGCTCCGAAAATGCACCAAGGCCAAGCATGTCGCCAACGACAGCAACCTTTCTGGGAGCAGCAATCGACTCAAAAGAGTCCAACCCAGACAGCATTGACGCCAGGTTTGCATTGTACGCATCGTCCACAATTATGATTTCCCGAGACTGGTCTAGGCGACACTGCGAAATTTGTCCTCTTCCTGCGAGAAATTGTAAGCGCTCCATACAAGGAATGAATATATCTCGAATATCGCTGGCGTGTTTCAACACAATGTCCGTCCAAGTGCCTTCGAACGCCGCGCCAACTGCCCCTGCAAACGCAAACACGCTGTTTAATACCGCATGACGCCCAACCAAAGCAATCGAATACTCGAAGCGAACGCCGTTGGACTCTAACGTAACGTGAGTCCTTGGAGGTTTGCCCTTATGCGCGTTGCTTTCAACCTTCGTCTCAACAATTCGCACAGTCGCGTCCGCCTCGCTTCCAACAGTGACAACGTCAATCGCGCCATATTCCTTTGCTAAATGAGCAATTCCGGGAAAACTATTGCTACTGGCATGATCGACGATGACTATTCCGTCGGGGCACAAACCAGAACAGAGTAATGCCTTTTCGTGAGCCAGCAAATCCATTGAATTAAAATTCTCAACATGAGCCTGCACAATCGGGGTCAGGAGGGCAACGTGAGGGCGGCACAACGTCGCCAACGGTTGCATCGCGCCCGGGGAATCAATCCCAATTTCAAAAACGCCAAAACCAGATTGAGGCGTCAAAGCCGTCATACTTAATGGGAGCCCCACCTTCCCGTTAAAATTCTTTTTAGAAGAAACCGTCAGGCCAACTTTTGAAAGCAACTCTGCAATCCACGTTCGCACCGTTGTCTTGCCAACACTGCCAGAAATTCCAACGACAGTCGCCGACGTCCTCCCACGCGCATATTGCGCAAGATCTAGCAGCGCAACCCCAGTGTCCGGAACGCGCAAATAACTCCGGCCCTCCAATGAAGGCAAATCCTGCCGGTCAACGATTGCAATGACTGCACCGCGCTCATACGCTTCGGCCAGAAAATCGTGCCCATCGAACCGCGCTCCCTTTAGCGCGACAAAAGCTTCGCCCGGAACGAGATCCCTCGAGTCAATAGAAAAACCTGTGATGGGGATGTTCGTTGGCACGGAAAAGAAACGCAATGCGTGAACAATATCATCGAACGTCCACCCAACATTTTTTTCCGAAACCGTCGCATCCACAGCAGCCTGCTGCTCGTTGTTCATATTATTCTCACCAGGCTCTAAACTTGGCATAAGCTCATGCCCTCCACAACCTCCCTAACGTAAGCGCTATCACTAAAAGGAATGCGATCACCATTTATTATTTGGCACGACTCGTGCCCGCGCCCGGATACCAACAGTATATCTTCTTCGCCTAGATCTGCAATAGCACGGGAAATGGCCTCCCGACGGCCTGGAATTTCTACAATATGATTTAAATTGGAAATACCGCTCAGTACGTCCCAGCGAATCGCCTGCGCATCTTCGAACCTAGGATTGTCGTCCGTAACAATGACTCGCGATGCTAAGCTAGCTGCGACTTGCCCCATTTGAGCACGCTTTCCTTTGTCTCGCTCACCGCCACACCCAAATACGACAACGAGTGACTTGTGCGCAATTTTCTTTAAATCCGTCAGGACCTTACTCAAAGCATCAGGCGTATGGCAAAAATCGACAAAAATACTCGCTCCATTGTAGCGTGCGGCCATCTCCATGCGCCCGGGAACTGGCGAAGTGTGTGCAATTGCGGCGACGGCATCATGAACCGGAACGTTTGGATATGCAACAATAATTAGGCACAACGCACACAGCAGATTCTCGACCTGAAATGCTCCAATCCCGTGATACGTAATGTTTTCAAAGTTTTGGGCAAAAACGCGAACATCAAAAGAAATCGAGTTATCATTAAGCTTGATGTTGTAGGCAACGATGTCAGCAGCAGGCGATTCGCCACAAGAGTACGTGATTACCCTCATCCCACGACGATTACACACCTCAAAAAAGCACGCCGGACTATTTAGCGCCAAAACTGCAGTCCCCCCATCTTTGACCAAATCGCGAAACAACCGTGTCTTGGCAGCTATGTACGCATCCATGTCTCCGTGGTAATCCAAATGATCCTGAGTCACATTTGTAAGAGCTGCCGCGTCAAAGCGTAGCCCATCTAGGCGGAATTGATGAAGGCCATGGCTCGTCGCCTCTATCGCAGCGCACCTTACGCCAAAGCAACAAAGTTGAGGCAAAATTTTGTGCAGCGATATTGGGTCATATGTTGTCAGAGGAGGGGGATCAAATTGAGGTGCAGCATTAACAACATTGGACGCAGGTGCTACACCAAGCAATGGTGGAACGCACACGCCCAAAGTCCCCATGCTCGCCGAAGGAATCCCCAGCGCGCTCAACATCTGAGTCGCGAAAATGACGCTTGAGCTCTTCCCGTTTGTCCCCGTAACCGCAAGCAAAACCTCAGGAACGTTCGGATAAAACTCACGACAAAACTTCGCCAAGGCAAGGCGCGCATTTTCAACATAAACACACGCGACAGGGCATTTTCCAAGCAGATCGTTGTCTTCCGTGACAATTACTGCGGCCCCGTTGGCAATCGCCTCAGGAACGTATTTTTTGGCTGCATGAGTTGCGACAAATACGTGCCCAGGGCGCACAAGTCTTGAATCACTCGAGATTCCGGATATTGCAATGTTTGGGACGGAAACACCAAAATTATCTAAGAAGAAGGATGAATTCATCGAAATTCTGCTCGCGTCGAAATGGCTAGAAGTAAATTGGATTCAACCTTGGCGTTCCCATATCCAATCCCAAACGGCAATGGCCAGACACTTTTTGTCTCATACGCTGTTGCTAAGTCCTGTTGATGATACGCATGAAACTCTTTAAGTGGTGGCTTCTTATATTGACCAAACAGCTTAATATCAAAGGTTTCGGTCAAAAAATGGTGCGGAATTCCGGTGTCATCTTGCAAAATAGCCTCCGAATTGTCGAGGATAAACGTTCTAACATTGGAAAATAGTTTCGTGTCGTATAATCGGTACGCACCGCTCTTCACAAACGTAACGAACTTTTCGCCACCGACAAATTTCAAAAAAGTCGTCACCTTTTCTTGATTCTCATTTTCAAGCGAGCATCTAAAGTAGAACATGGTTTTTTCACCAGCAGCAGATCGAAAACGAATCTGGACAGAGTTCAACAGCCCGTCTTTTTCAGAACAGATCACGCCATCGCTAGATATGCCTACAGTTTTCACATCGAGAATTTCAAACCCAAGCTGAGCTAACTGCGACAAAATTACCGGAACAACACCGACCTTGGTTGATGACAATTGCGACCCCATGTAGCTTGTCACAAAGTATCCTTTCTTCAGAAAGTGCTCCACGCTACGAGAAAACAATTTTAAATGATCGCTGTGCGACAATATTTTTCGAGCAGATTCAACAGACCCAACAGATTCTAATCCAATCAAAATGTACACGGCCGAGTCGGGAAAGAATTGCGTCACATATGCGGCGTCTGGGCCGCCAAAGGGATAGAACACGCGTTTAGAGCGGAACGCAGGCAAGGCGCGCCGCCGCCATTTCGCCAAAGGCTCAAACACGGTTCTTTTCAAATTGTTCCAGCCTTGCGTTGTTAATTGTCGAAAATTCTCAACAAGTTCTGTTGACAAATGTATGGGCTCAAGTCCGGCTAGTTGGCGCGAAACGTGGTCAATTTTTAGCGCACCGTCAGCATCTATAGGGCTCCCATGTGAAATGTTGGGATTCGGCAGTCGTTCGTCCTCACTGGCGCTGGGGTTTTGTTCCCTGCATTTCAAATGGGGTGAGTATATGTTAGGTGGCTGAGGGACTGGGGCGTTATGTAGATGTGCAGAGGTCTTCACGGCTGACTCCGTTTGGTTTAACGCAATATAGGGCTCCCGACTGACTTGCCGGGTGGATTTTTCTAGATTTACAATGCGTTGAACATCAATAGAACCTGAATAGTCAGATGGGATATGTATATGTGACCCGATTTCGGCTACTAGTGCCCCAATTGACTCAAAAACCCTGTTTGGAACGACTTGGCGGGGCTTTTTGCACGTATTGGCGTTGGGATCTGGTTCCGAAATTTGTAAAGGTGAAGGAGGAAAATTTTGGTCGTCCAAATTCTGACCGTTCTGGGGCTTATTTCCTTGAAGGCTAGTTGACTCAACAGATGTGCTAACGCGTTCTTTCACGACATCGACAAACGCCTTCGACGGTGTCTGGTCAATAATTTCTGAGTCTGAGTGTTGCGAATGAGTAGCCTCAGATAAGGGTTCACATTCCTGTGCAAGTGGCGCAACTGGAACTGTTTGCCGCTTCAGCAATGTTGCGCATGATGTCAATAAAACCAACATTATGCGCAAAAAAAACTGCATATATGACTTCCAGCCCAAATGGCAAGCGCGACGCCCTCAGGGTTGGAGTGTAACATCTTTTTTCACGCGTAGGCATCGGCAGTGGATTTTGTCAAATCGGGCCCTCCTAAAATTTGTCCACGTGGATTGACTGCGCTGGCGTATTCTGTTACGAATGCCTCCAGGTTTTCGTTTAGCGAGTCGTTATGTTTAAGGCGTTTTTTGCAGTTGTGTCATTTATTGTGACAACATTGTGCTGTTCTTTGCATTGCACTGGGAGACTTGACGATGCTGGATTTGCTGCTCCGTCCTCAGACGTTGATCCTAGCGGACAAGTTGTTGCGGATCGTACAGAAATACTGCCATATCCGCAATCAAATTTTGGTAAGACAAATTTTGATAAGACACCGCCTTCACAACAGTTAACAGTAGTTCAAAGCCCACTGTATCAACCTCCCCCAGATCCAGCAAATCCGTATGCCGTAGAGCCGATTGATCAGCAGGGTAAAGTTTGTGCAAAATTCGAAACATGCGCTTTGGGGAGTGTTGTCACACTTGCCATTGTTGGTTTGATTTATGTATTCGTAAACATGACTAGTGCATAGCGGACCTATAGGGCTCCCGACTGACTCTCCGAGGTGGATTTTTGTAGTTTTACAATGCGTTGAAGTTCAATAAAGCCCGAAGAGTCAGATGGGATATGTCTACCGTGGAACACAAATGCTGTAATACACGACGATGAATGTCGGTGGACGCCGTATCGTGGATGAAAAAGATGTAAGCACATACGTTTATCAACTGTGCACAGACGAGCATCAAATTGGTAGGGATTCTGTCTCCATTTTCTACTAAAAAGAGGACATTATTAAATTGCAGAACCGGACATTTCTCAATTGCATTGACACAGCATGGCTTTTTGTTGAACTTTTGTCGATGAGATATTATAAGAGAGTTTAACACCTAACGCACCTTCCCCCCCCGACAAAAACTGTAGAATGCGATCAGCCGTTATCTTAAAAAAAGCTATAAATTGTGCGTATTCCATCAGGTAGCATCGTTCAAGTTTCTACCAAAATTTATTCACACCTAAAAAACTCTTGCCACGCATAGACGATCGAGTGTTGAAAAACATCGGTGATGCTGTTGCCTGTGCCTTATAAACAAAGACAGGAAACACAGGCCAATGACATCCCGTCAGCCCCCGTATTTCGTCGCTAGTTTTTGTCAAGCACATTTTGACAGCATCAGTTAGGTGTTCAAATGCGTCTGCCACGCTCCTCACGCGTTTCTTCAATGTTCCCCAACGTTTTTCAATCGGATTAAAATCTGGAGAGTATGGTGGCAGGAATATACGGGTCCCGACTGAAACGTTGGGATTTAACAGTCGTTCATCCCCACTGGATTCTGGATTTTCCGGACTGAGTTTCAGCTGGGATGAGTATAAAACTTCGCACCCGGAAGATTTTATTAACTCAATTGTCTTTTTACTTTTATGAAAGCTTGCGTTATCCATGACAACCACATCGCCAGGAACCAACACCTTGCACAGGCTATTTTCCACCCAATTGTTGAAAACGCACGTGTTTGTATTTTCTGTATAAA
>JAIRNK010000012.1 GCA_031258095.1 Holosporales bacterium | reverse complement strand
CAGAGAACATGGATATTGTACGGAAATGGGCGTTGGCTACATTAAAAGGGGTACAGCGAAAACCTGGGCAATCGACAAAATCCTTGATGCGAAAGAACGCGATGTCTTTCAACCATTTGTCAAGTTGTTTGGCGCAAATTTTTCGTGCGTAGGCCCTGTTTTGCAACAGGTCTAATATTGCGACCAAACTAAAAAATGTCTACACTCAAGACAGGTTTTGCAAGCGATGGATCGACCCGTGAAAATTATCTCTTAAGTGCCTTGGACTGGGTCTTATTCAGTCTAAGTATTGAGTGCCTAGTTTTTTAAGAGATGTATCTCATGAGTAATATACTTCGTCTTTGCGACTTGACCCTATCGTTCCCTCACAAAACATGTTTCGACGGCTTTTCGAGCATCGTCTATCCAGGAGACCGCATTGCGATTATTGGGCGTAACGGAAGTGGCAAGTCTTCTTTGTTGCGGCTTATCAGAGATTTTGCAGATAACGTAGGCACTGCATACATCCCGCAGATTATTACGGACTTTGATTCATGCAGTGGAGGAGAGAAATTCAACAAGGCTTTATCCTCCGCACTGGCAAATCACCCTGACTTGCTATTGCTTGATGAGCCAACGAATCATCTAGACGCGGAAAACAAGCGCAGCCTCATTCGCAATCTGCAAAATTTTCGCGGCATGCTGCTTGTTGTAACTCACGATCCGGAGGTTTTACGCCGTTGCGTGGATATTCTGTGGCACATTGATGACGGGAAAATCACTGTATTCAACGGCAAGTACGATGATTATATGCGCCAAAAGCAGGCTCAATATAATTCTCTGCAAAAGCAGCGAAATGCGCTGGATCGGCAAAAAGAAGAGGCTCACCAAAACCTCATGAAACAGCGGGAGCGCAGCGCGAAAAGCAAAGCCTCAGGGCGCAAAAAGGTTGAAAACAAACGCTGGATGAAGTCGGTCGGAGACTTGAAAGGCATGAAGGCTGAGGTCGCGCAGGGGAAACAATCACTTTCTATTGAAAAGAGAAAGCAGGAATTAACCGAGCAAATGCAACAACTGCGCGTGCCTGAGGTCATTTTTCCAAAATTCAATTTGCTAGCTCAAAAGGCTGCGGATGGCGCGGTTTTATCAGTTAGCGGTGGAGCTGTTGGATATGATGATAAAATCATTCTTACGAACATCAGCTTGTCACTTCAATCTGGGCAAAGGCTTGCGATCACTGGACGCAACGGTAGCGGGAAGACGACACTACTAAAAGCTATCCTCAATAATTCTAGCCACGCCCAATCTGTTACGCGCGCTGGTTACTGGTACGTGACGCAGAGTATTGGCTTCCTTGATCAGCACTACCAAACGCTAAATCCAGAAAAATCCGCTCTTGAAATCATCGCAGATGCCGCACCGCAGTGGGACAATGCAGTCAAGCGCCGCCACCTCAATGACTTTCTTTTTCGCAAAAACGAGGAAGTAAACACTTTGGTGAAAAATCTTTCTGGTGGCGAGCGTGCGCGTCTTTCTCTTGCGCAAATTGCTGCAAACCCGCCTAAGCTGCTCATCTTGGATGAAATTACAAACAATTTGGACATTGAAACGCGCGACAACGTTACGCAAGTGTTACGCGATTTTCCTGGCGCAGTGCTTGTCGTGTCGCATGATTCAAATTTTTTACGCGAAATACAAATCGAGGAATATTATGATCTTGATTAGACCAAATAGGTCAGAGTCAAACGTATGAAAAATTTAGACGATACATCTGTAATAAAGTTTTCTGTGCATACGACCTCCCGGTGTGCTGCCCCCAATCAACGAATCTCGTAAAATACGGGATGACTGTTTTGCAAAATCAACGTTATATAGGGCTCCCGACTGACTCGCCGGGTGGATTTTTGTGGTTTTGCAATGCGTTGAACTTCAATAAAAACAGAAGAGTCAGTCGGGATATGTATAACTCATTTTCGATTCCCCAATGAGCTCTTGCTACCTCGTTTTATTTATTCGCGTTTAGTTTTAACGATGATATATAAAACCTTATCTCTGTTGTTGTTTTTCTCTTCTTTGGTAACCGTCGCGGTGATCATGCCAAGCCGCAAAAGCTCATGCGTAGGCCCTGTGTGACTTGAAACGAAAGTAGGAAATATGTAAATCCGAGTAATTCACTTAGTGATAGATCACTATTTGTAAGCTGTTGAGTAACAGTTGGAGATAGGCCAACCGGGTAAAGGATAGCCACCAGCCCGTATCGATACACATCCATCTGACGTTCCGGGTTTCTTGAGAGCCAAAGCCTTGTAACATCAGGACTTATTCCTCGGCGAGTCAGTCGAGAGCCCTATATGTTAGGCGTAAAAGGGCGCACACTGTGAACTCTTTTTGCGTATTGCATTGGATTACCTGCATCTCTCGCTTTTTGTTACATTGCGTTTTTTGATATCTTGTTGCGTACGTGCTAGTTGGAGACCATGGCGCATGCCGGTTGACGTATTAATTGTTGATGATGAAGCTGACATTTGCGAATTAGTTGGCGGGATTTTGACTGATGAGGGATACAACGCACGTTTCGTTTTAGACGGAGTTCAAGCCTTAGAGTCGATAAAAGCGCGTCAACCTGGCCTTGTGATCCTGGACGTTTGGCTTGGTGACGGCTCACGGGATGGCTTAAAAATCTTGGAAACAATAATGCGGGACCATCCGTACGTTCCAGTGGTCATGATGAGTGGGCACAGCACCGTTGAGACGGCCGTTGCGGCCATAAAAATGGGCGCGTATGACTTTGTTGAAAAGCCATTTCAATCTGATCGGCTGTTGCTGGTCGTGAAGCGCGCGATTGAGGCCGCCAAACTGCATCGCGAGCTCGATGAGTTGAAGGTCCGAGCGCCTTTCCTTTGTTCTCTGATTGGCGTGAGTCACGAAATTCAAGAAATCAAACAGCAACTTCACGCTGTCGCGCCGACAAACAGCCGAATGTGCATCCACGGCCCAGTTGGTTGCGACCGTGCGGATATTGCACGGTTCGTCCACAATTTATCTTTGCGGGCCGATCAACCTTTTTTTTCCATGAACTGCCTGCTGTCTCCGCCACAGCAAATTGAGGTGGAATTGTTTGGATTAGAGACGATTCGTTCAGACGACCACACGCCAAGGAAAATTGGGTTATTGGAGAACGCCCACAACGGGACGCTATTTATTGACGAGATCTCGAACCTTTCTATGGGCGCACAGGCTCGCTTACTAAAATTTCTTCAGACCTCCGAATTTACTAGAACTGGTGGATCAACGCCGGTTTCTGTAAATGTTCGAATCTTGACGGGATCCAGTCGCACACCGGGCGAATTACTGAATAGCGATGATTTTTTTCCAGACTTATACCACCGGACTCACGTTACGTCGGTGTCGGTTCCCCCAATCTCTTCGCGGCGAGAAGATATTGCACTGCTGTCGAAGCATTTTTTATCTGCAATTGCTGCGGCGCAAAACATCCCAATTAAAAGTTTGAGCGCAGAGGCCCTTGCCTTGCTGGAGTCATATTCTTGGCCTGGGGACGTCCAGCAATTAAAAAATGTGCTGGAAGGGAGTTTGATCCTGGCCATAAACAATGGCTCGAATTCAATCAACGTCGACGACATTCCTGCCGAAATCTTGCTCGGCAACGAATTTAGCCAGGAGTGGGATAAGAAGGGTCCAACGATTGCATTCCTTCCGATTAAGGAGGCGAAAGATGCATTTGAGCGCGAGTATTTACTGGCGCAGCTCAAACGCTTTGGTGGGCACATCTCTCACATGTCGAAATTTATAGGAATGGACCGCACCGCACTGCACAAAAAGCTGAGGAACTTAGGGATTCACGCGAACGACATCGACAAGGATTAAGTACCTTGTATACACATCCCATCTGACGTTCCGGGTTTCTTTAGAGCTCAAAGCCTTATAATATCAGGACTTGTTCCCCGGAATGTCAGTCGAGAGCCCTGTCTACATCAAACATGCTCCTCGTTTTGTGGCAGAGCAGGATCTATTAAGATTCTAAAAAAGGCGCTTCAAATAATCAATTGTGTTGTTGTCCACAGCCCATTTTCCTCCTGCCCGGATAAAGGTGCCATTTTGCAACGCTTGAGCGACACTCCGCACATTATCATCCGATAATTCTTTGGCGTTTACATTTATTCCGGCAATTCGTACAACATCGTTCATACTCGTAGCACCTGTCCGCGCCTGCCTATTGCGATTGAAGATCTGATTAACGAATACAGCACCTACGGCGATAGTCGAAAAGACACAGAAATTAGAGCCTTTTAATAATTTTTCCGGCTCCCCCTCCCCTATATTAGAATCCACCCAGTCGCTACCATTCCATTTCTGAACACGAAGAACGTATTGCCCATTAGGCAAAAGGTCCAACGACGCTATTCGTTGCACTTGCGCTACGCGTTGTTGGGTCTGCGCATCGGCAATAGTGAGTTGCGTCCCCTGAAAGTCGCATAATCTACGACCGGCGCTCAGATCTTGGACATCGACAACAAGTTGTCCACCCTGAGGAGCTGCGCCCGTAGGGATTTGTAAATAATTCGTCGAATAACTGTTTAGGACTCGTCCTAGATCTTGCACGCCCATTCCGTTCACCTTTTGAAAAACCAGACGAAGCGTTTCTTGCGTTGCATCTGACGCGCATGAAACCGCGGATCCAATCACGAACGCCAAATTCCAAAGTTTTATATTTTTCAACATACATTAACTCCATTCTTCCAACCTCGATCAGTGTAGCATTTATTTGCGCTACGGGAACACATGTTTTTTAACTGGCGTACGTATCCAAACGTCCTTATCTGGGTCATCAAGTCAAGCATTCACACGCTCCGCCGTTTAAACAGGCAGTAGACCTGCCGGATTGAATATACATATCCCACCTGACGTTCTGGGTTTCTTGAGGGCTTAACTCCCTGTAAAAGCAGGATTTGTTCCCCGGAACGTCAGTCGGGAGCCCTATATCAATGCCGTGATGGAATACACCTTTGTCGCTAATGTCACCTGATCATCAGGCGGGCATTTTTCCATCATCTTTTACCAGGCGAATTGCCTCGCTTCTTGGCATTACGGTCGTATCTGAACCAACTCGAACCGATACTGTCTCATTTTGCATCTCGTTTTTCCCCAGAATAAATATGTAGGGGATTTTCTGACTGGCATGCTCTCGCACTTTATATGAAATTTTCTCATTTCGAACGTCTATTGCAGCGCGAATTCCGTTATTTTTCAGCGCTTCGAACAACGTTTTTGCGGCATCGTTTGCCTCTTCAGTAATGGTTGCGACGACGACTTGCACCGGAGCGAGCCACGTTGGAAATTTCCCGGCGTACTGCTCAATTAAAATTCCAATAAACCGTTCCATTGACCCCAAAACGGCTCTGTGCAGCATGACTGGATGCTCCTTGTTCCCATTTTCTGTGATGTAGTGCGCCTCTAGCCGTTCAGGTAGCACGAAATCCACCTGAAGCGTCCCGCATTGCCAATCCCGCCCCATGCAATCTTTTAAAACGAACTCAAGCTTTGGACCATAAAATGCCCCTTCCCCGGGGTTTAATGCGTAGTCGAGCCCTGCTGCTGTTGCTGCGTCCCGAAGAGATTTTTCGGCTAAATCCCAAATTTCGTCACTGCCCGCACGCTTGGCTGGGCGATCGGAAAACTTTACGAAATACGAATCGAAGCCCAATGCTGTATAAACCCTGCGGAGTAAATCGCAAAACTTCTTCGTCTCGCTGACGATTTGTTCCTTGGTGCAAAAAATGTGTGCGTCATCTTGGACGAAGCCGCGCACGCGCATCAGGCCATGCAACGCCCCCGACGGCTCATATCTGTGGCAGGAGCCAAACTCCGCCATTCGCCAAGGCAAATCTCTATAGCTCACAACGCCCTGGTTGAATATTTGAACATGACAGGGACAGTTCATTGGCTTTAACGCCATCACGCGTTCTTCCGCAGACTCTGTGGTAAACATGGTCTCGCGAAACTTTTCCCAATGCCCAGATTTTTCCCACAAAACCCTGTCAACGAGCATTGGCGTGTTAACTTCCTTGTACCCGTCTTGCTCAATTTGGCTGCGAATAAAATTTTTCAATGTTCTGTACAGCGTCCAGCCTTTGGTGTGCCAAAAGACAGCCCCTGGCGCAATGTCCTGCAGGTGGAATAAGTCAAGTTCGACGCCAATTTTTCGATGGTCTCGCTTGGCAGCCTCTTCTAATCGCGTGAAGTGCGCGGCGAGTTCTTCTTGGGTTGGATACGCGATGCCCGATATTCGCTGTAGAGAAGCGTTGTTGCTGTCCCCTTTCCAGTACGAGCCAGATGATGTCGTTATTTTGAAGGCATATCCAATGAACCTGGTGGATGGAAGGTGCGGCCCACGACATAAGTCATATATGTCGCCGAGCTTATAGACGGATACTGTGTTGTCCGCAATTCCATTCAGTAGTTCAATCTTGAAGATTTCCCCGAGTTTTTCGTACATCTTTATCGCGTCGTTCTTTGACATCTGAAGCCGTTCGAACTTAATGTCGCGTTCGACGAGTTCACGCATCTTTTTCTCGATGTTATCTAAGTCTTCCGGCGCAAATGGCTGCTCTATTTGAAAATCGTAGAAAAAACCGCTCTCGGTCGTTGGTCCTACGCCAAGCTTTGAGCTAGGGAATAGAATCTTAACAACAAGAGCCAAAAGGTGGGCAGTGCTATGGCGTATGACGTCCAAGGCGAATGGGGAGTTTTTTGTCAAAATATCAACACGAGTGTCAGTCGGGATTTCGGCGCACAGATCGCAAACGACTCCGTTTACTTGAGCGAGGATCGCAGTCTTCTCTAGCCCTAAGCGCACGGCGACATCTTTTCCCGTAGCCGGCCCCTCGAAATGTAACGATTCGTCGTTCTTCAGTACAAAATGCGCCATAACATCTCTCCACAACAGAACGCGCCATGAGATCCTTCATCGCTGGCTTGATTCTTGAGCGAATCGGACGCCCCTTAGGGTAAACGCGCTTGCCAACTGCGGCAGTATCTCACACTTGGCGCCGCGGAGTAAATTGCACCCGTGATTCGGCCGTTCAAAAAAGTTAAGCCACGAAAAGTGAACGTATTTCTTGACGAAAACCAGGAGGCCCGACAGACGTGTTTATACACATCCCATCTGACGCTCCGGGTTTCTTGAGAGATCAAAGCCTTGTGACATCAGGACTTGTTCCCCGGAGCGTCAGTCGGGAGCCCATTAGGTGCACTGCTTTGTGGGCGCTGTTTAATGCGTTAATGTTCCTGCGAGGGAGTCATAGGTATCCACATAGCTTGGTTTTCGTTAAATAGCTCTTCCGTTAACTCGGGAGGCTCCGGTGGATGTTTGTCCTCAAAAATGCTGTCGTTTGGCTCTTGTTGCAACAGACTAGGCGGGTTTTTGTCCTGTAAATATTGGTTCATTGAACTTGCCACAGTCGAGCCCAATGCGAGCATTTCAATTTGCGGTTCTTCATTCTCTTGTTGCGCATTTGCGTACGCCTTAAATATCGATCCGGCAATGCGGGTGGGAAGGCGACCTCCTGTCGAATGTGGCGCCATTTTTTGCCTGAGCGAATCATTTCCAATCCAGACACCCAAAACAACGCCACACTTAGACAAGATTTGATCTGGCGACAATTCGGAAGTGTCTTCTGTATCTGCTTTATCATCGGGCTTGGCCGCATCGGGATCATCTTTTTCTTTTGTGTCATAATTTGCATTATCGTCGGTCTTACCATCCGCCTTCCCATCCGCCTTGTCATCGGATTTTCCATTTGTTTTTTCCTCAGATTTTTGTGAACGAATCCAACCCCCTAGGAACCATGCATCTATTGAACTATTTGATCCCGTCTTTCCCATAACATTCGGAGACACATTTGCCGCTCGTCCCGTCCCCCTAGCAATCACCGCCCGCATCATTGCCTTCATATATTCCAGTGGGTCGCTTTTTACCACGCGTACCTTTTTGTTCTCACTCCTTTGGTACAGGACATTGCCATTTTTATCGCGTATTTCCACAATTCCGTAGGGTTGGCATAAAAAACCCCCATTGAAAAACGGAGCGTAGGCACGCACAAGTTCAAGAAAAGTAATGTCGGGAGAGCCCAATGCCAGCGTAAGGTCCACATTTAGCGGCGACGTTATTCCCAGACGTCTCGCTGTCTTTATGACATTTCGTATGCCTACCTTTTTCGCGACTCGGACACAGACGCTGTTCACGGAGTACACATATGCCTCGAACAGCGAAATTTCACCCAGTTCCTTCCATTTGTAGTTGCCCGGTTTCCATGTTCCTTGCTGAAATGCTGAATCGTCAAATTTTTCGTCTCGATCTATTCCTGCTTCAAGCGCGGATAGATACACAAATGTTTTAAAAGCGGAGCCTGGTTGACGCCGGGCAAGTGTTGCCCTGTTGAATTGGCTTTTGCCGTAGTCTAGCCCGCCAACCATGGTTAGCACAGCGCCTGTTGGAGTCATTGCAATCACAGCAGCTTGAGAAAATTTATATTCTTCATAGAATTCATCGTAATACTTCTGGCAAATTTCTTCTGATTGACGTTGCATTGCTGGATGTAATGTTGTTACAACTGTTAAGTCTTGATCTATTGGCCCAATAATTGACGGGATGCTTTCAAACACCCAATCTGCAAAGTATCTGCTTCCTTTTTCCGTTTTATTTTGTGATTGCTGGATAAATGATGCTTCCCATTCGTCTATGTTGTCGCGCCAGGATCCGTCTATGAAACCACTAGATTCCATGTATTTCAGTGCAATTTTCGCTCGTTCGACAGATTTTTTAGGATGAGCCGTTGGCGAGTACCTCGATGGCGCACAAAGGATCCCAGCCAATATTGCCGATTCGAAAAGGGTAAGCTCTTTCGCAGTCTTCTGAAAATATCTTCGCGACGCGGCATCTATTCCATACGTTGCTGCGCCAAAATAAACTCTGTTCAGATAAAGCGTCAAAATTTCGTTTTTGGAAAAACGTGCCTCAAGCTTTGCTGCCAAGATTAATTCTTGTAGCTTTCGGCGAATGGAGCGGTTGCCTACAGCGTAAAATCCACTGGATATGAGCATGTTTTTCGCAAGTTGCTGTGTTAGCGTTGACCCCCCCTGGACAATTCTATGAGCTCTGAGATTTTGCAGCATTGCACGAACGAGTCCGATTATGTCGATGCCGTTGTGCGCGTAAAATCGCCGATCTTCGACTGCTAGCAATGCATTTACGACATGTGGCGGCAGGTCCGTTACGCTAACGAATTCCTCAAAAAATTCTCCGTAATTAGCGATTACTGTGCCATCTGCTGCCTGAATCACCACACTAGGCGTACGAACTCGTGATGTAAAACTGTTTATTGATGGAATCGAGGCGTTTAACCACAAAAACAGAGCCAGTCCACCGGCGGTCAGCAATATTCCAGCGCCGATGAATAACGACGAAAAAGACTTTATGAAATACGCGATTGGGTGGAATGAAGGCGGAAGCTTTGGTTTATCCTTTTTTGCTGACATGACGGCAAATCTTTATTCACAATAAATTGACTATTTTGAAAGATTCCTCTGGCATTTTATTACCGCGCGTTTACACACATTTCCGAGTTTATCGAATACAAATGTTTCACGATCATTGAGGCTTGCTCTGCAGGAGATGCGTTTGGGATAACAAAGACATCGTTGGCGGCATACTGCGTTCTAAACCATGTCTGCTGCCTTTTGGCGTACTGCTTTGTGGCCGCGACGGCACACGAAATCGCGTCCTCGAGCGAGAGGTCTCCATCTATGTAACGTTTTATCTCGGCAAAACCGAGTGCCTTGTTCAGTGTAGAAGGAGCCCCCTTGGTTTTTTCTATAAACGCCTTTACTTCTTCGACGACCCCTTCGTTCAGCATATCCCTGAAACGGGCCTCTATCTTTCGAGCTAACGTCCCTCGATCTACATCAAGCACAAATAGTTGCGATTTGGGGTAGCGATTTTTCACTCGTGGCTCTCTTTGCCATAAAAAGATGGAGCGTCCTGTTTGTTCAAATACCTCCCACGCGCGGATCAATCGCTGCGTGTGGTTTGGATGAATGCGTCCCTTTATGTGGGGGTCTTTTTTCGTAATACATTCGTAAAGTGCGGCCGTTCCTGACGAATTGATCAATGCGCGTCCTTGCTGCTGAACATGCTGCCTGACAGATTCTGACACTTCCGGCATTGGCGACAAGCCGTACAACAAGGAGCTCAAATACAGGCCTGTGCCTCCAGTGGCAATGAATGCGCTTGTCGAGTCAACATTGTCTACGCACTGTTCAAACATATCGAGCCAGCTCGCGGCTGATGTGCTCTCGTTCCAATTCAGCGCACAATACAGATGATGCGGAATGTTGTGGGTTTTCGTTGGCACTGCGGTCAATATTGGCAAGTCTTTATAAAGCTGAATGCTATCTGCATTCACGACTTCTGCCTCGATTGCAGTGGCAAGCTCTATTGCAACCGATGTCTTCCCACTTGCGGTCGCGCCACCAAGTAAAATTATGGTTTTATTATCAAAAAACACGTTCTTGACTCATCTGTTTAAAGCTAATGCCTGACCAGTTTGAGCAATTACACGTAGACCCCTTCATTGAAGATATGCAACTGCCAGAAATCAAAACTTGTTCCTGCACGCACTCGATGAAGAGATCGCCCCCTCTATTCGCTTTTTGATGTGCAACAAGTGAGCTACGAGCCAATCGGTGAGCCCAGTATGTTGCCAAAAAGCAGTGGTTCCATAACGTGACGGGATCCTCCTTGAACCCTTGCGATGGAGCAAAAAACCTTGAGATGAAGTCGTACTGTGCATCTCCTCCTCCTTCTGCCGTAACAACGACTCCGGTACATGGGATTTTTTCCAGCTTAGCGATATCTGGCTCCAGTTTGAGGACGTGCCGGGGGTTAAACATTTCGACCACATAGATTTGGCCACATCTGCTCACAGCTATTGGAGGCGCTCCTAATGCGTTTATTAGACGATCGGGGGCCGGCGCAGGTTCTGCTGTCTTCGCAGGGGCGTGGACAGTTATCTTATCTTTTCTGTTCGAAATCATGAAAATTCCTGCTGGCAGGTCGAAATATATGATATCAGGGTCAATTCCTGGAAGCTTCAATTCGTTCCATAACACGTGCCCTGCTGCAATCAATCCATGTCCACAGACAGGTTCATTCGACCAAGGAGAAAAAATTTGAATTTTGAAGTGTTGATTTTGCAATGGTGTGACGAATACCGTTTCATGAACGTTGAATTCTCTGGCGATATTCTGCATGACATTGGTGGATAAATCCTTTTCCAATAGGCACACAACTGCAGGGTTCCCTTCGAAGACGACGCTGGCAAACGTGTCCACCACCCAAAAATCCATATCTGCTCCGCAACACCCTTTGAACAGTGTGTAGTCTATCATAATTACCAGCGGGGAAAACAGTGTGCACGTGGCCGCGCTTCGCTTTTCACGGCAACGCTGGGGGGTGAGCAGGTGCGCATAAGGAGGCAACGATCCAATGCTAACGGATATGATCGCGAAGAATGCGTCCGAACGCGAATCTCTTGCCAGCTATGAACCTTGGCCAGCTATGAACCCTGGGAAGCTAGCGCTTTTACAATTTTGATTACGTTATTTTGATTCTCACGGCTTAGCGAAAAGAATTCCACCAAAAATTTATCTATTTCTTCAGAAGAAAGTTCCAAATCTTGTTTAGTCGGAGGTGGCACAGAAAACGTTGACGCGCTCTCTTGTAACGTTCCCTCTGGAGACACGTGTGTTTTATCGAACACCAGCAGGAAGTTTCCCAATGGACAGTTTAACGCGTGGCTAAATTGCATCAATCGCGACACTCTCAAGGCATTCGCGCCTGATTCGTATTTTTGAACTTGCTGAGCAGTAATTCCAACGGATTTTGCTAAGTCCCGCTGAGTCATGCCAAGCTGCATTCTTCTGTGTCGAATAAACGCGCCTAGACGAATACCCAACGACGGATCTGATGTCATGCTGACCCACGGAGCCATTGTCCCTGTTAAGAGTGTAACGAATGCAAGCGTTTGTTGTAAATATGGAACGTTTTTTGGGGCACGTTCGCGAAGCAAGTGTTTCAACTGCCAGTTCTAAAGGGTTATGCCCAGAGATGCCACTATTAATTCGATGTCCATGGGGTCTTGCTCCACAGCAATCTCTTCAAAGGCCTGCATCGCGCAGAAGGATGGCATGTTCAGCTTACAACGCTGCAATCGATTTCTACCATTTCCGACTAGAAAAGCACCAAATTCTCCATTTGGCGCTTCAACTGCGCTATATTCGTGCATTATTGGATATATGCCAGCCTCAATTTGTTCTAGATCGATGTTTCCTTTGGGAAAAAGCATGGGCTGACCACAACCATCTGAAATAACATCGGATTTGCAAGATGTGTCTTCGGCTGGAAGATTTCTTATGCATTCGTTTATGATATCCAGGCTTTGTCGGACTTCATCCAAACGGACGCTGGTCCTTGCGTAAACGTCTCCGTTATGACTAGTAATTAAAGGAAAGTGTGAATAGATTTCACTCTCCGCCAATCTTCGAACGTCAAAGGGAACACCAGATGCTCGGGCATTCGGTCCGGTAAGGCTTAGTGCGCTTACATTATTCGCCGAAATGTGCGCTGTTTTGGTTGCCCTGTTCGCAAAAATTCGACTATTCAACAGAATGGAACGAATTCTGTCACATATCGGAGGGATCCTCTCAAAAAAGTGCGTATATTGCGCAATAAACTCCGCGTTAACGTCTACAGTCTCCCCACCAGGAATGAAAAAGTCTACGCTCGCCCCCAACTCCAGACAAAGTTGTCGATATTGCTCTCGGATGTGTTGCGTGCGCATAAAAAGCGGGACAACTCCAACACTGTTCGCAATTCTTCCCAAGGTGTCAATGTGTTCGATTATGCGTTCCCCTTCGCACATAATCACTCTTATGTACTGCGACCTGGGAGAGACGTGTACATCGAATAAGTGCTCTATTCCCTGCAGAAAGGCTAGGGTGTGACAAAACGGAGCGTTATCGAAAAACATTCCTATCGTTTTTATGTTTTCTATTAAATTTTGCGATTCTAATTGCCGTTCGATCCAGAATGGATGGCTGTTTGCGTTTATGCGTAAACGTTGAATCTGTTCATCTTGGAACATTAGCGTAACACTTTTTCCAAAAAAGTTAAGGTGTTGCATGCGCAGTTATCAGTCTATTCGCTTGGCTTAACGTTAATTTAACTATTTATTCGATACATTAGAAGGTGAGAGTAGTGGCATATGTTGCAAGTAGCAGTGAGGGAGAATGGCAGCCGATAGTACCCAGCATAAGCTAGGCCGTGTGCGATCACCACGCGTTCAGATTACATATGACGTCGAAATCGGAAACGCTATTGAGATGAAGGAGCTGCCATTTGTCTTTGGCATTCTAGCAGATTTGTCTGGTATGCCGGACATTCCACTTCCGAAGCTCAAGGAGCGTAAGTTCGTAGAGATAGATGGCGAAAGCTTTGACGGGATAATGGCGTCGTTTCATCCGAGATTGGCGTTGCGCGTTAGAAACACACTGCTCGATGACGATTCTGAAACAAACGTTGAGCTACATTTTAACACTATGGACGATTTTACGCCGCTTAATGTGGTGAAACAGATTCCTGCCTTGAATCAACTATACGGAATTCGTTCTCGTTTGAAGGATTTACTTACAAAACTCGACGGGAATGACGACTTAGAAGAAGGCCTAAAAAAGATTATGACGGACGGCGCGCAAAAGGACGCAATAAAGGGGCTGTTACCACAAGTCGAAGACGCAAGTTAAGTGTGATGATGCGCAAACGCAAGGAGTAGCAAATGGCTGACAACGAAACAAATGAAGCAACTGAAGCCAGTGCGCGGTCGCCCCTAGACGTTTTGTTTGAGGACGGAAAGTTAGTTCGCGACGAAACGCAACGCCCCTTTGCAGAAGACTTAATTCGCGAGTTCATCACGCAGATAGAGGAAAATCCTGATGAGGTTGGAAGCAATCCAGCAGCGTTCATAAACACAATAATCGCCCAAATAGATGAAAAAATTCAGGGCCAGCTGAATGTTGTGATGCATCATGAAGCGTTTCAGGCGCTTGAGGGATCTTGGCGAGGCCTGCACTATCTTGTGTCGAAAACGGAAACGAGCACTCACCTTAAGTTGCGATTGTTTAATGCTACGAAAAAGGAGTTGCTGACGGATTTGGAAACTGCGGTTGAGTTCGACCAAAGCCAGCTCTTTAAGAAAATCTACGAAGAAGAGTACGGGACCTTTGGTGGACACCCATATTCGTGTTTGCTCGGCGACTATTACTTTACCAGACACCCTCAGGACGTTGAGTTTTTGATTAAAATGTCAGAGGTTGCAGCGGCTGCGCACGCGCCGTTTATTGCGGCGGCTCATCCCAAGCTATTTGATCTAGATTCGTTCGAACAACTTGGAGTCCCAAGGGATTTGAACAAAGTGTTTGAGAGCCTAGAACTCATAAAATGGAATTCGTTCCGCAACACAGAAGAGTCACGCTATATCGCGCTTACAATGCCGCGAGTCCTCATCCGCCTGCCATACGGAGCGGATACACTGCCGGCTGAGGGCCTTAATTTTGAAGAAGACGTGTCTGGAGCCGATAGCTCTAAGTTTTGCTGGACAAACCCCGCGTATATATTAAGCCAAAGAATCACAAACGCGTTTGCCCTGTTTGGGTGGACAGCAGCAATAAGAGGCGTCGAGGGCGGTGGGATTGTCAAAGGCTTACCATCGTTTACGTTTAAAACAACGGATGGGGACATTGCTCTCAAGTGTCCGACCGAAACGGCTATCACGGATCGTCGAGAAAAAGAATTAAGCGACTTGGGCTTCATTGCACTGTGCCATTGTAAGGGTACCGACTACGCCGCGTTTTTCGGCGGGCAAACAACGCAGCGGCCTAAAGTGTACAATTTAGACGATGCGAACGCGAACGCCAGTCTATCTGCTCGTTTACCGTACATGTTGGCTGCATCGCGCTTTGCACATTACATAAAAGTCATAATGCGCGATAAAATCGGTAGTTTCTTAACAAAGGACGCAATCTCTAACTATTTAAATACATGGATCGCTAACTATATTTTACTTAATGATGACGCACCACAGAATGTGAAGGCTAAGTACCCGCTACGGGAGGCGCGCATTGACGTTTACGACATTCCAGGTAAGCCGGGGTCATATCGATCAGTTGTGTACCTGCGTCCTCATTTCCAGATGGAAGAATTAACTGCGTCAATAAGGCTTGTTGCAACATTACCGCCGCCAGCTGGCTAAGGGATTTTTCGCTAGTTGAGGGCTTTCTCGCGACTGGCACGTTAAGGAGAACTTGAGAATAATTGCGTAAACTTTGCCGCGTGGGATTTTTACAAGATTAATAGGTAGCAAACGCGAGGATATATAAAATGCCGCAGTCGTACGTGATAACAGACCTTCCTGGGAAAAAGCCAGTAAAAATGGCGACAACGGACGTTGCTCCGTTAGATGATATAACTGTACGATCTCCTGAATGGATGATAAAAATCGATGATTTGCTTAGCTCAAACCTGAGCGGGTTCGAAGATTACTCAGAAATCTTTGGCTGGAACGAAGAATCATCGCGCTTTACGCCGGGGAATTTAAGTAACCAGCTTTTGGGCTCCGCAACACTAAAACACTCCGGGCTAACAGTCTTGATTTCAAATGGCGGACATAGCGCACAAATTGAACTGAAAATGAATCGAGGGATTCCGCTTGACCTGATTGAGATCGTAAGATTGGGAAATATTCAGGATTCTAAAGTTAAACTGCAAATTCTTGAGTACCACACTTGTTGGATCCAGTCATTCCAACAACAGCTCGATCGCGTGATTGTCACCGTATCAATTTCCATTAAAAAGAATACTGTATACGTGTTCGACAACTCTGGCGCCAACACAGGACAGATGGTCAGCGAGGTGAATTACATCCAGGGGATGGTCGAAGGCTAGTTGATATTTGATGTTCATCACAAAATAAGCCCTATATTGCGCCTCACAAACAAAACGGAAAAACAACGGGCCTGTTACAAACGTAAAAAAACAAGCAGGGCAGGGGATCTGCACTTCGCAATAATCGTGTGATATCCTTACGCGATTGCGTTGCCGTGGTGTACTCTATGCGAAAAAATGCCCAGCGTGAAAATAGTGAAAATAGCGCGTCTCGAGCCCCCAATGATTCACCTGAAGCGTCACGCGCCCTTTTTTACAGAAAGATATTTGAAGATTCGTTTCCTCAGGCCCTTTTCGTAAAAATAGACAGGAATCCCTTGTGTGATGTATCTCAGTTTGTAGAGACTTGCTCGGGCTTCACAGGATCGTCCGGATTTTTGATTGTGTACTCCGACGGAGAAGGGCATATACTCAACGCCATTTTTGTCGATGCCCGCTACACCATCCAAGCGCAACAAGAGGGCCCAGATTTTGACGTAATTGAGTGCAAAGGCACCGATTCGCGTAACAGTGCGATTCGGGATTGGTGTGACGAACGCTTCATGCCAGAGACGAAAGGGTACCACGTCAACTTATCGATGCACGATTTCGAGTTGCTGCAGAAATCGCTTTCGTACGTTGATTTTTCATCAATGCAAATCGAGCACAGCACACAGGGCGAAATTGAAATATATGACCCGAAGTATTGCGGAAGAGATTGCCCAGAGACAAATCATTTGTACGCGCACATGTCGCAACGCGGAGCGCTACTGCTTTCATCTCCAGAATCGATCGCGTGGATATACAATTTGCGAGCCAAGGCGCTAAACAATCACGCGCCTACATTCCCTTGCTTAGGTTTGGCTACGTACACTCGCACATATTTATTCATTCCAGCGGACTCGTTTGACGAAACCTTAAACCAATTTTCATACATTACGTTTGTGCAAATTCCATGCGGTAAATTTTATTCTGCTATTGGCAAATTAATCGGAGAACTAAAACTATCCAGACTCGTGTTAGATGATTCACAAACACCGCAACTTCTGATTGATCATTTGCCCAGCGTGCCAATCAGAAGAGCGCAAGACCGAACCCCGGAGCGGCGCTGCATAAAAAACGAAACGGAGATCGCTAATGCTAAGATCGTGTGCGAAATTGATAGCGCGGCAGTTATTAAGCTTATAGCTTGGCTCGATAATTGTGACGTTTCCGTAACGGAACGCGACATTGCATCAAAATTGGAAGAATTTCGTCAGCAAAACAGCCGCTATAAAGGTCCAAGCTTTCATTCCATTGTTGCTACTGGTAAGAATGCCGCGATAGTACATCACCATCCCACAGATGCGATTGCTCAACGGAGCGTCCTTATTGACGTCGGTGGACAGTATTATGGTGGAACAACAGACCAAACAAGGACGATTTGGATCGGCAAATCCCCACAGACGAAGGCGGTCAAGCAAACATCAGGCAAAAAGTGCGATGATTCAAAACGAAACGAAGTTGATTGGTTTCCCGAGTTCGTTGGCGTGTACACGCGCGTACTCCGTGGGCACGTCGCATTGGCCAAGATAATATTTCCAGAAGGGACCGCGGGAGCCAACTTAGATGTCGTGGCTCGGCAATTTTTATGGAACAACCGTCAAAACTATGAACACGGTACTGGGCACGGAATTGGTAGCTATTTATCTGTTCATGAAGGACCGTGTGGGATATCACAGAAAAATATGTATCCATTAAAACCTGGGATGATTTTGTCGAACGAACCGGGCTTTTATAAGGAAGGGCTATATGGCGTTCGTCTGGAAAACATGATGTGCGTTCGCGAAGATCTTGGGGGATTTTTGAGGTTCGAGACATTGACGTTGATTCCATTTTGTTCACAGCTCGTTGATTTTTCGGTTCTAACAGATGACGAGAAAGACTGGCTCAATGCATATCACACACGAATACTTCGTCAGATGACATCCCACTTGGATAAGACGGCAATGTATTGGCTAACCCAGGCCTGTCAGCCATTTATACATATCCCACCTGACGCTCCGGGTTCATTGAAGGCTCAAACCCTTGTAAAATCAGAATTTGGCCCCCGCAATGTCAGTCGGGATGGATATACATATCCCATCTGACTCTTCGGGTTTTATTGAAGCTCAACGCATTGTAAAACTACAAAAATCCACCCGGAGTGTCAGTCGGGAACCCTATATTGGGACGAGTTGATACTGCGACAAAGAGACAGGCACTGTGGTCGTTTTTTCCACGCGTGCAATGACGAAGCTCATATTAATTGGGTATAGTGTCTAACAGCAAAGCTCATTGTTACGTTCGTCCTAGGAGAAAGGTCATGAATCAGTTACCGTTGCCAATCGCACAACTATTGTACTTGATTGCAGCAATTTGCTTTATTTTGTCGCTAAAAGGGTTGTCTTCCCCCCAAACAGCACGCCTAGGCAACACTCTTGGCATGTGCGGAATGGGAGTTGCGGTTGCAGTATCGCTTTCTCTTTCTCGCAGGTACGAATACGCGGCGTTGGCGATTGCCCTAGGAGGGGGCGTCGGAGTCGTTGTTGCAAAAAACATCAAAATGACTGCTCTGCCCCAGCTTGTTGCGGCCTTCCATAGCTTGGTTGGCGCGGCGGCTGTCCTCATTTCTTGGGTGACTTTGTGTTCTCCACAATTGCTTCAGACGAGCAAGCTTGGTTGCCAAATGCGTATCGAAATCGGAATCGAAGCCTTTATTGGCGCCATTACATTCGCTGGCTCTGTTCTGGCCTTTTGTAAATTACAGGGGCTCGGCAAAAAACTATCTCTGCCGAAACCGAACATTGTAAACGGCGTGCTAGGTGCCGTTTGTCTTTTTCTTCTGATGTTGTTTTCACTAAGCAATTTCGACACGTTGTTTTGGTTTGTTGTGCCGTTGTCTCTTGCTCTGGGCGTATGTTTGGTAATACCCATTGGCGGATCAGACATGCCGGTTGTCGTCTCTTTGCTGAATTCATACTCTGGTTGGGCGACTGCTGCAACGGGGTTCACGCTAGGCAACTATTTGCTAATTATCACGGGCGCAATCGTTGGTTCTTCTGGGGCGATACTGAGCTACATAATGTGCAAAAACATGAACCGATCGATTTTTAAAGTGATCTTTGGGCAAATGGAGCATTCACAACTTTCGATCACGGCAAAAAACGAAAAATCGGCAACTGTTGGAACACCTGAAGATGCTGCGTTCCTGTTGGCAAATGCATCCACGGTGATTATCGTCCCTGGGTATGGCATGGCAGTTGCGCAAGCACAGAGGGCTGTGTGTGAGGTTGCAGAACTCCTTCGGAAACGGGAGACAAAGGTTCGGTATGCGATTCACCCCGTCGCTGGGCGGATGCCTGGACACATGAATGTGTTGTTGGCTGAAGCGAATGTGCCGTACGAAGACGTGTTTGAGCTTGATGACATTAACGGAGATTTTGCGTTAACGGATGTAACACTGGTTGTTGGCGCGAATGACGTAACCAACCCCGCGGCCGACAACGATCCGCAGTCGCCAATTTTTGGGATGCCGATTCTGCGTGTAGAAAATTCCAAAACGGTGCTATTCATAAAGCGCTCCCTCGGGGTTGGATATGCGGGAGTGGACAATGATTTGTTTTACAGGGCGAACACCATGATGATAATAGGGGATGCAAAAAAAGTTTGCGAAGGCCTTGTGAAGGAATTAAGCCGCCTTGGATGATCTGACGACGCGGATTATTCCCGTCAATTACGTCTCTTCATACTATAATCTACATATACGGGCTGTTGAACCTGTAGTGAATTGCTTCCTCAACGTGGTGCTCTTTTATTTCTTCAGACCTGTCTAAACTCGCAATGCTAAGCGCGACCTTCAACAGCCGAGTACAGCTTCGGGCGGACAGGTCTCGTTTTTCGGCAAAGACTCGCACGCATTTTTGTGTTTCAGGCCGCAATTGATTGTCTTCGTTTATTGGAAATTGCCCACGAAATTCCAGCGCGGCGAGCACCCGCCGTTGTATATCAGCCGACTTATCTGCTGCCAATTTTGGCGATCGAGGCAATAAATCATCGACAGGCACTTGTGGCACATATATAACCAAATCGAAACGATCAAAAAGCGGCCCCGAAATTTTAGATTGATAATCCGACGCACACCTTGGCGCGCGGGAGCACTCCTTATGTGTCACTCCATAGTATCCGCATCTGCAAGGGTTCATTGCTGCAACGAGCTGAATTTTGGCTGGATATGTAACGTGCTGGTTGGCGCGCGAAACCGTAATGACGTTCGATTCAAGCGGCTGCCGCAAAGATTCCAACGCGGCGCGCGAAAACTCCGGCAGTTCGTCCAAAAACAGCACGCCATTGTGAGCCAAAGATACTTCTCCGGGCTTGGCGTGTATTCCTCCGCCAATAAGCGCGACCAATGACGCAGAGTGGTGCGGTGCGCGAAATGGGCGCTGTGCCATTAGCCCTTCGTCAGGAAGCATGCCCGCCAAGCTATATATCATTGTGGTTTCTATGGCTTCGCTTGGGCTCAGAGGAGGCAAAATCCCCATCAACCGCTGCGAAATCATTGACTTGCCTGCGCCTGGAGGACCAATCATCAACACGTTATGGTGCCCCACAGCTGCTATTTCAAATGCTCGCTTAAGCAATGATTGCCCGCGTACGTCTTGCATATCCCCATAATTCGGCGTTGCGATTGCTTTGATGGACGGCGTAACAGGCGAGGCTAGCTGCGTTTCGCCCTTGAAGTGAGCGACAAGTGACACTAAATCAGGAGCGGCTAGCACATGAAGGTGATTCCCCGCCCACGACGCCTCGTTGCAGTTGGCCGCTGGGCAAATCAAACCTCTGTCGGTGGATGATGCCATTAGTGCCGCAGCCAGAATCCCGACAACAGGTGCAATTAATGCATCCAGACTCAATCCACCGAGAATCACGTACTCTTGAAGCTGACTTTTATCAAAAGCGTCGAGTGCAGCTAATATTCCAAGGGCGATGGGCAGATCATAGTGCGCGCCCTCTTTCTGCAAATCGGAGGGGGCCAAATTCACAATAATGCGTCGGGGGGGGAGTGTTAAGCCAACATGAGAAAAACTGGCCCGGATGCGTTCTTTCGATTCCGCAATTGATTTATCTGGCAACCCCACGATGACAAAGTTCGGCAGACCCGACGCTATTTGGACTTCGACTGAAACATCTTTTGTTTCGATGCCGTTAAATGCGACGGTAGATAGTTTGCTTAACATAAGCGCGTGCCCAAAAGAGTTTTGTGGGGCCTATTTAAAAGTATTGCGAAACAATATCTAACTATTTACGTCTTAGTAACACTCTATGTTTCGTTTGAAACGCATAACTTGGTTTTTCAGCAAAACACACGTTCTACCGGAAAAGACGAAAGCCCGTGGCTCAGGCTGTCTTCCAATCCGGTTTTTAGGCGAGAACCTTATTGATTAAAGCAGCTAAACAAACACAACAGGGCTTAACGTCCAGATCTCACTACTGGTGCTGCGGCGGCTGCTGCTGGTGCTGCGGCGTACGCCGATTGTGCTGCATACGCCGGTTGTGCTGCGTACGCCGGTTGTGCTGCGTAGCCAACTGTTGGATTCGCACCGTACTGCATTTGCTGCATCTGTCTCTGTTGATCCATCATTTGCTGCATTTGTTGCATTTGCACCAGCTGCCGCAGCATGGAATATACGGCAAAAACTGCAGTCAACAGCGCTTTGCCAAGGTCCTTTATATTTTCGTTATCAATTTGTTTTAGTAAGGCAGTCCATGTGTCTAGCGATTCTCCGCCGCCCATCATTCCCATCATCATTGGGTTCATCATGCCGCCCATCATGTTACCCATGCCGCCCATGCCGCCCATGCCCCCCATGCCTCCCATGCCTCCCATCATCCCCATCATCATAGGAAGCATGGAAGCCATGCCGCCCGTTCCTCCCCCCATGCCCATATTCATCATGGGATTCATCATCATCGTATGCCCAGCTGTCGATGCAACTAACGCGCCAAATACAAGAAGCTGTTTCTTCATAGTGTTCTCACAGTGTTATTGTAAGTTATTACTGTCTGAATACAGTGTATAACTAAAGAATTAAATAATGATTAATGAAGATTAATAGGTTATGTGTTGGCAGACATTGTGCTGTACGTTGTGGGATTTTTAATCCCATCAATTGCTAGCTTTGCTTAGGCTCAGCAAAAACCTTTGCCATGAGTAATGCCCGCTTTTTATACGAACTCGCGATAACCAAAGGGGTATCGCGGCACCATTTGTCGCAAATGTCCTCAAAGGGATAGCGTTCTGGTACACTGACCCGTCGCCGTCATTCGCGAGAAGGTAATGGACAGAAGTGAAGCCGCCAAAGAGCTTGAACGGTTGGCAAAAGAAATAGCCAAACATGACCATCTTTACTACAACCTCGCACAACCGGAGATATCGGATCGAGAATATGACGATTTGCGACGGCGAAATGCAGCGTTGGAGAGCGAATATCCAGACCTTATAAGGGCCGACAGCCCGTCTCAGCATGTTGGAGCATTGCCGCAACTGGATTTTCAGAAAGTAAATCATGAAACCCCCATGACTTCATTAGAAGACGTATTCTCCGTCGACGAGTTGTGTCGTTTCTTTGAAAAAGTTTCGCGATTTCTTAACGTTCCAAACGAACAATTTGTTTGCTACGACCGACAGATGTGGGCAGAACTCAAAATTGATGGACTGTCAGCGTCGCTCGTCTACGAGAACGGCATTCTTGTTCGTGGGGCAACTCGAGGGAATGGGACAGTTGGTGAGGACGTTACCCAGAACATAAAAATGGTCAGAGATATTCCGCTTGTGCTTCCGCGGGTTGCCATTCCAAGCAAAGAAGAACAAGTTCCACAGCGAATGGAAATTCGCGGCGAAGTTTATATAAACAAAGAAGATTTCGTGCGTATAAATAAAGATCAAGCCGATAAGCACGAGCGCCTATTCGCTAATCCCCGAAATGCAGCCTCTGGTTCATTGCGACTACTTGATGCAAAAATAACGCAAGCGCGTCGTCTTCGCTTTTTGGCATATGACGTTGTCGACGATCGCTTCGATACACAAGACAGCGTGGTCGAATATTTGAACAAATGTGGTTTTGTCACAGTATCTCCCGCCAGGTTATGTAGTTCCGTACAAGAGTTGTTGGACTATTACCACTACGTAGAAACGAACAGAGAGCAAATTCCGTACGAAATTGACGGCGTTGTCTACAAGGTAAACGACCGAAAATTGCAAGCGCGCCTAGGAATCGTTGGACGTGTGCCGCGTCACTCTGTCGCACACAAATTCAGGGCAGAGCAGGTTGAAACTCAAGTTTTGGGCATATCTATTCAAGTCGGCCGCACTGGCGCCTTAACGCCCGTTGCGGAGTTAGTCCCGGTTAATGTCGGTGGCGCAGTCGTCAGTAGAGCGACCTTACACAATGGCGATGAGCTGGCGCGGCTTGACGTTCGCGTGGGTGACACGGTCGTGCTGCAACGCGCTGGGGACGTGATCCCTCAAATTGTGAGCACGTTAGAGGATAGGAGGCGGCTGGACGCCATGCCGTTTCGTTTTCCGACGACCTGTCCGTCATGCGGAAAGCTACTACAAGACAGTCGTTGCACAGCGGGGTTTAATTGCAAAGATCAGGCAATTGAGCGTTTGTCTCACTTTGTCGATGCGCTGGAAATTGACGGTTTGGGGAGCCGCAACATAGAATTTTTATATGACACCGGAAGAATTCGCGATTTCGTTGATATATTTGTCCTACAACAACGTGATATGCAATGTCGACGGCATGGGGACTTGTTTGCGTCTGTTGCCCCCCCCCAAATATCCGATAAGGAACGAGATAGGAATTTCTTCAACAAACAGACCCTAGAAAATGAAATTGGGTGGGGAAGCCTTTCCGTTAAGAATCTATTCAAAGCAATTGACGCATGTCGGTCGGTTGCGTTGGACAAATTCATATATTCATTGGGGATTCCGCAAGTAGGAAGACAGATGAGTACACTATTGAGCAAACATTTTAATTCGTTCGAAGAGCTACTAAATTGTAGTGCTGACCAGCTTGTGCAAATTGACGGGATTGGCGAGATAACGGCAGAAGGAATTGTTTCATACTTGTCCGAACAACGCGATGTGCTCCTGCGATTGCTAGAATACGTCACGTTATTCAAAGACGCATCTGACACAAGCGTATTGTCCGGGCAGCAAATCGTTTTCACCGGACGCTTTCGTGCGTTTACCCGCAATGAGGGTAAAGCACAGGCTGCCAGACTGGGCGCGCAAATTGCGTCTACTGTGTCAAAATCTACAACCCTCGTGGTTGCCGGGGATGAGCCGGGAAGCAATAGAGACAAGGCTGCTCATCTGGGAATAAAAATCATTGGCGAATATGAATGGCTCGACATTCTAAAAGTCGGTTTGTTAAAACGGCAAAGTTGAACAATCGAATCCTATAGGAAGCACTTCAGCGTAGTCTCAGCTAGCATGAAAACGTTGGAAATACTGTCAGAGTACACGGCCCACACGACTAACGCCAGGCTAATGACCACCGCTAGGGTAGGGAAGGGGGTCGCATTCGCGTGAGGGGCATCTCCAGAGCGAATGACCAACGCTTGAACAAATTTCAAGCCAGCGGCCATGGATATAGTTTTTAGCGTAAGCACAATCCATAAGGGCGCAAACGCTTCGCTATCGACAAAATTCATGGTGAACGTGAAAAAATGAATAAATCCTGGCGTAGGGAGCACATTGAACAAATTTAAAATACCAAAGACTAATAAAAACATTCCCCACGGAGATTTGTTGTGAATCCGAAGCAGGTCGTTCAGCGTGACGATCTTTCCACATTGTCGCTCAATAAGCAAAGTCCCGCCCAAAAAGACCAACAGTGACAGACCGTAAACAGCGAGCAATGTCAGACTGCTTGAGATAGAACTCAACCGCAGCGCTCCTAGCCCGAAATGAAGCATTCCTACCGTTCCAATTAAATGGCATGCTAGTATGTTTTTTATTTGAGAGTGTCTAATTACTCCTAACAAGCCTAGCGCCATTCCAAAGAATCCGAACAGAAGTAACGCGTGTACAACTGGTTCACTCCTAAACAATGTTACGATGCGTCCCATCGTTGAAAAGGTCGTCAGATTTGAAACAAAGCTAACTAATATGAACGCTGATAAGTCTGTTTTTTCTGCTGCTTCTATGCACAAACCATGAGCAGGTAGGTACAATGATTTCGCGAACAGCCCCATCAGCAGCAAAACGACAGCAACGTTCGTGAATGGTTGCTTCTCAGCCATGTTCGTAGACAATACCGAGAAATCCGTAGTGCCAAACACGCCGTAAAATATTGACGTCCCAAAGAGAATTAATGCTGTCCCTATGCCTAACATAGTGAAAACGTTTATGAGTATTTCTTTGTCATTCGACTTCAAAAAAACAATGGTTCCAAAACTTATAAATTCATATCCCAAAAACAACAGCATGAAGTCGTTTGCCGAAATTGCCAACATGCTTCCAAAAACGATAGTCGCAATGCCGAACAATTCATCCCCACAAAATTTTTTAAATTTTGACGTGATCAATACATAAAGCAGCGTCCAAGCGCAAACTGTAAGCTTTTGAATTTTAGTAAAACAGTCAACAATGAACATTCCAGAAAATGTTGTCGAACTTGCCGTCGGATCCAATTTCCCTTCAATGACGTTTAATCCAATGTTCCTATCTTGCAAAAGTAAGACTAACACGCAGCTGAATAACACGTAGAAATACGCACGTTGCGCCATCCTTGGCACGACAAACAGACAAGCCGCGCCAATCATTAACAGCATTTCAGGGGCAGCAGGAATAAATATTAAAAATAACTCAGGCATATTGCATTAAAATCAGCAATTTTGATGCCGCTTCCTTTTCGGCTGCCTTTTTTGACTGCCCTACTCCGGTTACAGGCGCCCACCCCGGAACGGTCACCGATACCGTAAACGTGGGACTATGATCGCTTCCTGCTTTGTTCATAACGACATATTCTGGAAGCGGACACCCTTTTGACTGAATAAGCTCTTGAAGAACGGACTTGGGGTCGCTCGGAGGCTCTATTGAAGAAAAAAATAGGTCGCGCCAGTTTCTTTCAACGAACGTCTTACACGGCTCATATCCTCCATCTAAATACATTGCCGCAACAACGGCCTCCAAGGCGTCGCACAAAATTCGCAAATCATCGAACGATGTTCCAGTTGCCACGTCAAGATATTCGTCGATTTTAACTCGTCGTGCCACATCTGCACACGTTTGGCTGCAAACTAACGCCGAATATCTATGCGCTAAATCTCCCTCTGATTCCTTGTCAAAGTGCTTGTATAAAAACTCTGCAACGATAAGGTTTAATACTCTGTCTCCCAAGAACTCCAAGCGGTCAAAGCTACGGTCTACCTGATTTCCAACTTTGGGTGCCACGCTAGAATGCCGCAGCGCACGAACAAGCAATGAAGTATCCCTAAATGTGTACTTTAGATTTAATTGAAGCGCCTGGATATTTTTCATTACATGATCGTCGATCATACATAAAGATTGGCTTGAAACGGACGACGTAATTTCTTTATGTAAGCATCAAACAAGCGCTGCCAACGGATGAGAAATATCCATTTGTGGGGCTGAAACAAAGTCGCTTCCGTTGAAAAGTATAAAAACGAAGGCACTCCAATAAACCGACCATTTGGTATGTCCCCTACAATGTTTCGTTCTCGGCTATCACACGAGTTGTCCCTGTTGTCTCCCATCATAAAATAATGGCCCTCTGGCACAACAAACTCCTCCGTATTGTCGAGATGAGCCTTCCCAAACGGAAAAGCTTTCAGAATATAGTGTCGAACCCCATTCGGCAGCGTCTCTATGTAGCGTTTCGCAATTGGGGGCATATTTGGCTCGTTCAACGGATACGTATCAACGTACTCGAGCTTCACCTCTTCTCCATTGATGTATAGCTTTCCTTCCTTCATTTGTATCCGATCTCCTGGCAGCCCAATCACGCGCTTAACATAGTTCACGCCTTCTAGTGGACAGCCGATAGCACTGCGTATCCTACGCCACGTTCTAGAAAAGAGGCCGTTCAACACGCCATGGTCATAGTGCTCTGCCTCATTTTCGTACGTAAATTCGTGAAAAAACACAGCCACGTCTCCTCTATTTGGTGTCCCGATATTTATGCGCCCTTTTATGAACTTTGGCTGCAAAAATGCCGAATAGCGGGAATATCCATACGAAAATTTATTAACGAACAAAAAATCTCCGACTAACAACGTCGGCATCATCGACCCAGAGGGTATCGAGTATGGCTGGTACAGAAATGTATGTATCCCAATTACGGCTAGTATCGCCCAAACATACCCAAGCAGAGTGCTTTTCCCTGATTGTTTGTCTGACTCACGATTCATGTATACTCCACGACGCTTGATAACTTCTCCACCGATACGAAGATTACAATAAACGGAGCTCAATTGAAAACCTCTCGAATTACGTCCCAACAGTCGATGTGACAGCTCATGTTCCACCTCCTGCTGAGCGATCAGACTATTCTGATGACGAATAAATGTGGAGTAGGGGAGGGCGCCTCGCGTCTATACACATCCCATCTGACGTTCCGGGGTTATTGAGGGCTCAAGGCATTGAAACATCAGCATTTGTTCCCCGGAGCGTCAGTCGGGAGCCTATATATTTAAGCGTTGCCATCAAATTGCCATTTGCCCCGTTAATATCGTTCTTGCTTGTCCTGCGATGCTAACACGGTTAGTTTGCGGGCACAGTGACAAGTGCAATACGCCCCCTCGCTGAGAAAGCTGCTTCGCAACCAGCGTGTCCTTACCCAAAGCCTTGGCCCAAAACGGTGCTAGCCGGCAATGAGATGATCCACAGACCGGGTCTTCGGGAATCCCCACTTGAGGAGCAAAGTATCGAGAAACGAAGTCGCACCCATTTGACGACTGGGCGGTCACGGAGATCGCCCTACACGGCAATTTTTTTAATTTTGCAAGATTCGGGCGGCAACGCCGGACTTCATCTTCATTTGCAAGCACGACAATGTAGAGTATTGAATCTTTTAATATACTCTTTATATTGACCGTCATATTGTCGTCGTCAAACACATCTTGGATCGACTCAACCTCCGCCGCATCAGTGCAATCTTTCACACTGATGGCTGGAAAGTCCATCACAAGCCAGGATTCGCCATTTTCATTCGTTTGTTTTGTCACTATTAATTGACCAGACAGCGACTGAAATTCAACGGATGATCCTATCACATAATTGTATTCAAACAAAAAGTGAGCAGCCGCCAAGGTCGCATGCCCACACATTGGGGCTTCGTCCAAGGGAGAGAACCAACGGATGTGATAGAAGGACGGCTCCAGCCTAACCAGAAATGCAGTCTCCGACCAATTGAACTCAAATGCGACACTTTGCATCAACACGTCAGCGGGGAATTCGTCAACTAAGCAAATGCCTGCAGGATTACCACTAAACGGCACATCTGCAAAGGCATCAACCAGCGCTATTGGAGCTTTTAACAACATGTCGCGCCATGTACTAGGTCGCCGTTCCTGCCACGACTTTTGGTGTTCCCGCAATCTTATCCCTGTCCAAATTAAACAGGAGTAGCAACGGCGCAGACAAAGCAATCGATGAAAATGTTCCAAGGCTGATGCCGATAAATATTGGCGTGCTGAAGGCCGAAATGACCTCTCCTCCAAATAAACAGAGCGCCAAAACTGCAAGCAGCGTCGACCCCGCAGTTAGGACCGTTCGTGACAGTGTCTCGTTTATGCTTCGATTTATCAGCTCCGGCATTGGCATCTTGCGATGGCGCTTTATGTTCTCGCGAATTCGGTCAAAGATAACGATTGAGTCATTTACCGAATACGACGCGGTTGTCAATATTGCAACAATCGCGGATGCGTTAAATTCCATTTTTAGAAGAGAATAAGCACCGACAACTCCAATGCAGTCCTGGGCCAATGCAATCATTCCGCACACGGCAAATTGCCACTCGAATCGAATGGCGATATAAATAGCAATGGCCAATATGGACAAAACAACAGCTATTATTGCGTTGTGTATGAGTTCCGCGCCCACCGTTGGCCCAATCGTTTCAATGCGCCGGTAGACAACGCCTTCTCCCAGCACGGCCTTTACTTGTTCAATCACCTTGTTCTCTGAGCGTGAATTCCCCTCTGTCGAATCCGTTTGACCAGCTTGGTCTTCGGGCTGATCAGCAATTGCATCTGTATCGGTGTCTGTGCTCTGGAGCTTCATCACAATGTCGCGGCCGTCTTTGCCGAGTTGCTGCAACGAAAAGTCTCCAAATGAGCTCGCCGCGAATTTTTGTCTAAGGTTTTCTAAACTTTGCTCCACGGGGAATCGTGCTTCGACAACGTATCCGCCCTTGAAGTCTATGCCATAGTTCAAACCAGTCACGAGCACCGACAACATCGACACTAGGATGACGATAAAAGACAGTATAAACACTTTGTTCTTTTGACCAATAAAATTGATATTTACATTGTCGGGAATTATCTTAATCATTCGAACGTTGCTCCAACACTAAACATATGCGTCTTCTACAGGGGAAGGGTCCGGGTCTTCCGAACTTTCACAACGGAGACCAATAATAACTGGGTCAACGTCAACGCCGTGAACATTGATATTATGACACCCAGCGCCAACGTCACGGCGAATCCCTTTACTGACCCGGTTCCAAAATAATAGAGGATCCACGCGCCAATTAGCGTCGTCAAGTTTGAGTCTAAAATGGCCGTCATCGCCCGCTTATACCCCTGGTCGATTGCGTTCAACACTCGCATACCCGCACGATACTCTTCTCGAATCCGTTCAAAGATCAACACGTTGGCGTCAACAGCCATGCCGATGGTTAACGCAATTCCGGCAATACCCGGTAATGTCAGCGTGGCGCCAAGTAACGACAGGGCGGCAAACGTTAAAACGATGTTCACAACCAGCGCAACATCTGCCAGTAACCCAAGGTATGAGTAAACAAGATACATAAATATCACGATCATTATAAATGCGATGAGCGTGGCATTTTTCCCGTACGAAATCGAGTCTGCGCCCAAACTTGGGCCAACGACGCATTCCTCAACAATGTTTAGCGGGGCTGGCAGAGCTCCTGCTCGCAGCAACAGCGCCAGTTCGTTCGCCTCCGTTACGGTAAAATGGCCAATAATCTGGGCGTTCCCGTCAGGGATTGGTTCATTAAAGATCGGGGCGCTGATCACTTTTGAGTCGAGAACAATTGCGAACCGCTTGTGCACGTGTTGCGACGCTTCCTCCATCTGCTGGCGCCCAACATTGTTAAATTTGATGCTGACTACGGGGCGCCCGTTTTTATCAAACGACGCACGTGCGTCTACTAATGTATCCCCTTGGATGATTATCTCATTCTTTATCGGTAAATACGTCACCATTCCATCAGACCGTTCCTCGGGAAGATATGTGACGCCGACTGGGGCAGGGGGCAGGTACACATGAGACCCCTTTGCCTCAGCTATTGGCTGAAGAGATTCATCCACCCATTGGAATGACAACTTCGCTGTTGTACCAAGAAGGCGACGCACCTCCGCGGGGTCATTCACCCCCGGCAATTGCACGACAATTCGATCGCTACCTTGCCGCTGAATATTGGGTTCTTTAGTTCCGCTTGAATCAATTCGGCGCCGAACAACTTCAATTGACTGCTCTATTATTTCATTATTCCTCTTTAAAATTGACTGCGCCCCTAATGTTGCCAGCACTGTTTTGCCATCACACACTTCCACAACGAGGTCTTTGTCCACTTTCTTGACGATGTCTCGCACCGTATCACAGCTTGACGCGTCCAATAGAACAATTTCTAGGCAGTTTTGCTTATCTTTTGATGTCAACTTTAGCGAAGAATACTTGACCTGCTGTCGGCGCAGATTCTTCCGCATCTCGCTCAATATGTTGGCCAAGTGCTCTTTTGTAGCGGCGCGAATATCCACTTGAAGCTGAAGCAATGACCCTCCGCGCAAATCCAGCCCAAGATTCACCGTTCGTTGCATCCATTTTGGGAGTGCCTCCAGCGTATTGTCTGACACAAAATTTGGCATAACCACAAGCAGCCCAGCCAAACATATTGCTATGATCGAAAAAATCCTAAATCGTGAAAAACTTATCATAGCCAGTCTCTTGCTTTCCTAGACCCTTGACACAACATTGAGGCTTCGCGCGGCGACAACTGTGTCCACAACACGAAAAGATTGCACCTGGTTACATGTGACTTGTAAAATCATTTCCGCTTAGAGCTTTTCCCCTTTTTTGATGGGGCAGGGGACCCTTCCGGCGCAACAGGTTTAACAGCGTCTTCCTTGCCATCCCCCTTGTATGGACCGGCGATCGCACTCTTCAGGATGGACACATCTACGTTCTCCGCCAATTCAATCACGAACTCTGAGTCCTTGACACGCGTTATTACGCCGATGAGCCCTGAGTTTGTCACAACTTTGTCGCCTCGCTTCATTGAGTTTACAAGCTTTTGATGTTCCGCGGCTCGCTTTTGCTGTGGGCGAATCATTAAAAAATACATAACAACAAAAACCAACAACAACGGAAGCATCGTCATCAGCATGTTTGAACCTTGCTGAGCAGGAGCGGCATAAGCTACAGGCATATAATCCCAAGTGATCTAACTAAAACTTCACATAGAAGGTACATATTATTCCCCCGACGTTCAATGCTTTTTAAAACAACGTGCTTAAATTTTGAAAGCTCTGACGTATTTGCCCCCAGTTGATTGCACCGAGAAAAGTATCGCACAATAAACATATCATGGAAAACGTCGGCAGACTATGAGCCGCTTTGCAACACTTGCGCTGTCGATAAGCTTAGCCCTCGTCGGCGCTTTATTTTTTGCTAGTGGCTACATGATGTCGCGTGCCTTGCTACATGCCCAGCTACCACAATTGGGAAAACACTCTAGAGAGCCAAGCTTTGACGTTGATGAAATGATTTCAACTCACGGTGTAACTGATTTGAGTGAAGTTCCAGACGATTTTGCGTTCAACAGCTTGGAAAGCTTGTCAGGAATGTCCTCCAAAAGGGTGACTAGGGCTCCGTCTGCCAGCGTAGAGCAAAAGAAGCGCGAGCCATTAACGTACGACCAATCGCGATATAACTTTCCGTTTCGGTGGATGTGATCCAACAAAATTAACACGTCTGCTAGGCTGTTGATGCTTGTGGCGTCCGTATTGTTAGCTTATATCGGAGTTCCTTTGTTCCACGAGCTGGAATTTCTATCACCCAATATGCTTCGCCTTTTTTGTTCTTCTCAAATTTCATGCTAGATCGCTCAACAGAGTATGCAACAGGTGGAGTCGCGTCTATTGTAACCTTTAACAAAACGGGGACATCCTTTGGATTTTTTACCACCAGTCGATAATCCGCCTCCGAAAATGTTGGCGACAAAATCCTATACGACTCCTGCGAGAGTTGCGCGTCGAGACTAGAGTAATCCACATTGTTGTGTGATTGGGATGGCATCCGAATCGTCACGTCCCCTCCAGCTGTGACGCTATGCATCTTAGATATGCCATCAAGACAAACAAACTCCCCGCGCGTGTGATATACGTAGACTGGCCCGCTGGGGAGGTTTTTGTTTAGTGACACCTCCGCCGTATTTGGAAATGTTATCCAATTTTCAATTTGGAGGTGCTTAACCGCCTTCATCTGGCACAGACTCTCCCCTCCGAGAAATAGCCCACTGCTGCGTGAAACGGGAATTCGTTTACTACTTGCTACAACGATTGTGCGCACTTGTCCTGAATGGATACTTTCCTCCGTATCGTGTGTGTATCTGTATTTTGATCTGTAGTGATCAACATCCGAAACCTCATTCGGTTCGAACATTTTATCGGCTAAAAACAGAAGTTTTGCATTTCTAATGTCAACACCAGAATTATTTGTTATTCGAATGAGGCAAACAAACACAATGTATTCATCATCTAACATCAGAATCTGGGAATGCGCGTCCCAGCTTACATCTGTCACTGAAAATTGAACGCGCCATGTATCGTCTTTATCAGATTCACCGAGCGTTCGGACGTGCAGATCCCGTCGTTTTTCAGCGTCGCCACTTACGTAATAACCAGTTATCGTTGCCGACTCTGGCGGAGAAATCATTATTGAATTGTCGTCGACTGACGTGGATAAGCAGTCGAACGTAACGCCGTCTTGAGTTACGGCATCCTTATTCGACCTGTTGACGCAGATGATTGCGCCGTCCTTATACAAACAAACAGACTCCGACGCACTATTTTTTAGTTCGGCGACGAAGCGCTCACTGGTAATTAAGTCCTGTGGGTGGATGACCAAGGGGGCGCCGGCATCTGCGTCCGATGGAGATGCCGTTGTGGAATGCGCGGTGTCTGCAGAGGAGGGCGTTTTTGTATCTTTCTTCGCGTCTTCCTTGGGGGCCTCCGATTTAGATGCCGATTGAGATAATAACGCCTTGGGTTTGATACTGGCTTGCGGACTGATCGCTAATACGACAGAGAACACAGCTGCAAACGCAATTGCAACATTCCGGCCGTGATTCATTCGCACCTTAATGGCATGGCATAGCTTCAGATCACCATACAACATCTTACGCCAAAGACAAAAATCAACGCGCGCGCGTTAAAAACACATATGAAAAAGGGACGCTCAAAAGCATCCCTTTGTCTTGTCATCAGCCTCATTAAGGCTATGTCTTCATGCCACGAGGTCGCAGCTATGCAAGGCCAAAGCGTCGTCTACACAGCTTTCTCGCGCGTCGCAACGACTCTGCGGCTTCACGTGCTTTTCGAACGGAAGGTTTCTCGTACGAACGCTTCAGTTTCATGATACGGTAAACTCCCTCTCGCTGCATTTTTTTCTTTAAAATACGCAAGGCTTGTTCCACGTTGTTGTCTCTTACTGAAACTTCCACTTTAATCACCTCCCTTCTACTTAGCTCAGACCCACGAACCCCCACAGTATAGCACATCGTATTGAGGTGGCGATGGGCTGATTAAAGGCCGAATGCATTTGCCATTTTGGACCGGGATATCGAGCGCTTTCACGGATGATCATACCTCGGATGGCTTCAATAAGGAATATTATGGAAAAATGCGTAAATTCAGCACGGCAAAGCATAATCCGACGCAGGCCTCACTTATCCGAGGAATCGAATAGCGGTTTGTGAGCAAACTCAACGCTAGCCCCAGGAAACTCTTCTTGGATTGATTGAATAAATGGACGCTGCAAGATGGCTTGTTCTTTAGTTCGACACTCAGCTGTGTGGACGTCATGCAAAGACGGCGTATCGTCCTGCGAAGACAATTCAATTGCCCAGCGGTCACCTGTCAACTTAAACAGAAATTGCTTCAATAGCGAAACAACGTTCTCCGCAGCAGGATTCTTCAGATGAACAGTAATGTGCCCTGGTGAAAAGTTAATGAACGCGAAATCCTTCATTAGAGATTCGGACAGCAGCGCCTCCCGATATTGGTCCAACGCACGCATCAAATCGTCCACCGAATGAATCGAAGGTCGTTCCTGTGACGAGCCGGAAGTTTGCCCAGAATAAGAATGTTCCGCAAGAATGGGGGCTGTTGCGTGAATTGGAATAGGATCTGTTGAGTAGCCGTCAATGTCGTCACTTTTTACCTGATCGATAAGCGCGTTGTTCTTTTGTTCAGCGGTGTGTACGGCTGTCGGTAAAGAACTGCAATTACTAATCCACTCATCCAACGACGGAATCGCCGCAGCAAAACACAGCCGAAGAACCACCATCTCTATAGCTTGGACTGCATACGGCGCCTTTTTTACGTCTTCAAACCCTTTTAATAGCTTTTTCCACAAACTTAAAATCTGCATAGATTCGACGACTGAGGAGATCGAAGTTGCAATAGATCGCTCAAATTCAGGAATAGTCGCATCAACAGCCAGCTTTGGCGTAACCTTAAAACAGGCCACTCGATATACGCACTCAAGTAGGTCCTGCATAATCGCAACCGGGTCTGCGCCGTCACTCACAATCTGTCGCACCTGCGAGACTGCGTCATCATGTTGTCGTTTGATAATAAACTCAAGGAGGCAGTACAGGCGCCGACGGTCAGCCGCCCCTGTCATTGATTCAACTATTGAGCCAGATATCACCGATACGCCGGCTGCATCCGTCAGGTTCATGGCCTGATCCAACAAAGTCAGACCATCTCTCGCGGACCCGTCAGCCGCTCGTGCCAACAGCGCGAGGGCATCTTGCTCGATATCGTACCCTTCTTTTTTAGCAATGCTTTGAAAATGGTCTATCAAAAGGCGCGATTCGATCCGCTTCAGATCAAAACGAGCGCACCTGGACAATATTGTTTCCGGAACCTTTGCGACTTCAGTCGTTGCAAATATGAACAGAACATGACTTGGTGGTTCCTCTAGGGTTTTTAGTAATGCGTTAAACGCGCTTTTCGACAACATGTGGACTTCATCGATGATGAACACTTTGTAACGCCCGTATATAGCCCGATACTGTACTGAGTCGATTATTTCTCTAATATCGTCAACGCCCGTGTGGCTCGCTGCATCCATTTCAAGTATATCTGGGTGGCGATCTTCAGCCAGTGCACAACATGAACGGCACGCTCCGCAAGCAACGGGAGATTTTTCACATCCAGTTCCTTCGAACGACACGTTTTCGCAGTTCACAAGCCGGGCTAAAATTCGTGCAGCGGTGGTCTTACCCGTCCCGCGAATGCCATTGAATAATATTGCTTGTGGTAGATGGGATTCCGCGACTCCCTTAGACAGCGCCTGTACAATGACGCCCTGCCCTATTACGTCTTTTAAGTCCTTTGGTCTGTATTTTCTTGCCAGAACACGCCGCGCCTTCGTGGAGCTATTCAAATCCATTTCACGACCTCTTTGGCTTACTCACTTCGCGCATTACGACAAAAAGAGAAGATCCGCGGCAACGCAGATATATAGCGTGGGCTGCTTCCTCTCAAATCTGACCCGTTGCGCTAGCCTCTACTCACCGAGGACCAGGGCGAGCCTATCAAACATAAAAGACGGTTGTCTAGCATACCGTTTTTACGCTAGAAGTGATGAAAGACTAGAAGTGATGAAAGATGCGGGTGTAGCTCAATGGTAGAGCAGAAGCTTCCCAAGCTTAAGACGGGAGTCCGATTCTCCTCACCCGCTCCAGTGTACCGTTCCGAAAATTGAGCGCCCGAAAATTGAGCGCGAAGTGTGGCTCGTTACTTGTGCGGATCAGTTTGCGTGTTCTTTCTCCCTAAAGCGATAACGAACATCTCAGCCGAGTCAGACCGACTGGATTCCGGCTTAAAGTGGACTACTTTTGAAAATTTGCGCTTCAAGCCGACCAGAATCTCTTTTTCTGTTCCTCCGCGCAATACTTTTGCAACCAGACTCCCCCCTGGGCGCAAAACCTGGTCACAGAACTCTGCTACGTGTTGCACCAGAACTGTAATTCGCAAGGAGTCCACTGCGGGAATGCCACATGCTGCTGCGGCCACATCGCTAAGTACAACGTCGACAAGTCGCCCATTTAACTGCTCCAATAATGAATCCACGACTCGCTGATCGGTAAAATCCCCCTGTAAAAACGCTACGTCTCCGACTGGTGCAACCTCTTGCAAATCCACGCCGAATACGGCACCGCCAATGACTCTCTCCGTGACAACTTGTAACCATCCCCCGGGAGCGCATCCAAGGTCGACCACGACTTGACCAGGCTTCAGCAGCTTAAACTTTTTGTCAATTTCCTTTAATTTATACGCCGATCGCGATCTGTACCCATCCTCCTTAGCTTTGATTACATACGGATCGTTCAATTGCCGCGTAAGCCAAGCACGTGAAGAATTTGAACGTTTTTTTTTACTTTTCAACGAAATCATTGCGTCCTGAGGAGTTTTACCCTAAAAAAATCATCGAAAATGTTTTACGAGCGCATTTATAGTTAATTATGATGGCGGTGTAACTCGCGTAGTTCGTGTTTGTATGCCGAAAGACCACGGTACCCCTGAATTCAATCCATCCCGCCAACGCCTGTTCCGCAAGCTGAAATCTGTGTTTGGTTTTGCCACCTGGAAACTTCTACTTATCGCATCCGCTTGCACGTTTTCTTATTTCACATATAAGCCAGAATATAAAGCCATTTATTGGTTGACCCAAATAGAAAGATTTTGCCAGTGCGCGACAATCGCATGCTCCAACTGTGTCAAAACACTAACTGGGTACGTGGCAGACCGAAATACGCTAATGCGAGAGCTTAAAGATGCTCGTGAATGCATCATCGAGCATGAGAAGGCGCTATTTGATTACGAACGGCTAAAATTCGAGAACGCGTACATGCGAGCACTTCTGCCCATTGTAAATGAACAAAACCTGGACACGCTAACTGTTGTTCCACAGATAAACCCACGAACGCCGCTTCTCGTGTTACTATACACGTCGCTGCACGTTTACGACAAAATAAAAGTTGGAAACGTTGTCATTGCCCCGCAGGGCGCCATTGGACGAGTTATATCTAAGCAAAAGAAGCGAAACTTCGGCGAAGTCTCTGTTTTATTGGCAACGCACATTCAATCGCGTCTACCAGTAATTTCAAAAGAAAGTCGTCACAAAGCGATTCTGAATGGCCAAAATTCCCCGTTGATGGCAATAAAACATGTCCAACCAGATAATGATGACGCGGCAAGTAAGGACGCAGAAAGTAAGCCGTTTATCGGCGGGGGGGCGTCGCTCTTCAAAGAGGGGGAGACGCTGATGCTTCTTTGCAATGGAGCAGAGCTTCCGGTGGCGAAGGTCGTAATGCGAGATGGGGTGGCGAAGGCACAGTGGCTGATTGATTCACACGTAAATTACATAACTGTAGTAATAAGTGCAAATGTACTTGCTGATTAGATCCAATAATAACAATTAATCTTGGCACGATTGACTTGCCGGTTAAATGAACGTTATCATAACAGTATACACACCATATCTATTTAGGCGTTCTATGTTTCGTTCCAATAAAGCAACAATATTTAGCGTCGTTTCCTTTTGCCTATTAGGAGGGCAATTTGCTGAAGGACGTGGTCAAAAGCTTAAACCTCCAACACCCTCCCCAACAACACCCAACGCTGGACCAACAAATAAAACACCAGATAACTCCTCGGGAAACGTGTTGAAATCAATAGGACAAACGTTCTTTGGTCAGGGGGGGCAAGGAGGTGGCGGGGGAGCTCCTCAATTTCCACAGTGGTGGCAGGGAGGTGGCGGTGGAGCGCCTCAATTTCCAACACAATTTCCACAGGGGGGGCAAGGAGATGGCGGTGGATTTGCTCCATATCAAATACAACCTCCACGTTTGGCCGTTCAATCCGTCAGCGACGCAGTAGAAGCCCAAATCTGCGAGTGTATGTCGCAGAACTTCGGTGCGGAAGATATTCTATACGTCCTAGCGCAGTGTATCACATCAATAAAAATGCTCAATGGTACGCCTAAATTCAGTCAGCTGGTTTCTTATGTGCAAGAAATAGTGGGGACCTTATTTCAATTTACACAAACTTTACAGACGACCCAACCATCTGATCAAAAGTATGCAGATGCTAAAAAATCACTAGCTGAAATGTTTGATAAATCAAAAGCAGGTTTGAGGTGGGTCCTTATCACGTATTTCTGGCTAGAACGATTGAAGTTGATGGGATATAGCATCGACATTCCTATCGCTTCCGCAGCGCTAAACGAACTGCAGCCGTATATTAGACAGCCTGGGAGCAGCCAGCAAATGCTGCCAATGCCGCCGCAGTATATTGGACAACCTGGGAGCAGCCAGCAAATGCTGCCAATGCCGCAGCAGTATATTGGACAACCTGGGAGCGGCCAGCAAATGCCGCCAATGCCGCAGCAGTATATTGGACAACCTGGGAGCGGCCAGCAAATGCCGCAAATGCCGCAGTGGGGGCCATGGTCTAACTAACAAGGTTCCGTTGCTAAACGGTATAGCGAAAATGCCTTGTGTCGAGGGGGGGACATCTGGTACCATACTTTAAAGAATGGTTAAGGATGTAGGAAACAGATGCTCGGAGGGAACAACGCAGAAGGGCGCACGGCAGCAAGTCTGTTGGAGGTCGCGTTTGGACCTTCTACAGCGCGCGGCATTACGCGAGCAAGTGCGTTCTCGCGTTGCGATGCATTCATACCCGCAAGAATTGCGCTTTTAATGACGATTTTTGCTATAAATGGAATTCCGTTCTCGGTGTTCAATTTTTACAAAAATAACACGCCCGACGTATTGAGGACGGATATCGTTGTTGCGAATGAAGTACCTGTTCCCCGAGTCTTTTACGTTGGAAAGACCTAATGTGTCTGACGCGCCGCGGTCAATCAATTGAAGGTGGCATTGTCGGTTCTATAGGGATCGACTGACCCTCTGGGGAACCAATCCTTATGTTTCAATGCCTTGAGCCCTCAAGAAACCCGGAACGTCAGTCGGGAGCCCTATCGTTTCTCGTTAGAAACGAAATCCGCCCCCAAGTCCAAGAGATAGGCTGCTAGCACTCACTTTAAATCTTTCGAGTGTGCGATCTGCGTTTTTTGAATTGTTGGCGTCCAGTAGATTGTCCTTTTGCAGGTCTATGGTTGGACCCTTCGATACAGAAAGTTCCATTCTAAAAAATGAATGATTGCGAAGGGTTGCCTCCAAGCCAACGCCTGCAACAAATGTTGGCTTACTGGCTTTGAATATCACATCGGCTTCTTTTTTGGGGAAATTTTGCGTGACCACGTCTATTTTTTCGGGATGATCGGTTATTTTCAAATTTTCGTATGAAAAGCCCAGTTTCGTGTATAACAACGCTCCCTTAGACAGGGTAACCCCGAACTTTTGTAAAAGAGACCAAACATACGGATAACCTATTGTTTGGCGGATATATGCGAAATCTATTTCTTTGGCGTCTTGCGACTTGAAACGAATCGTATCTGTCGCGGCTAGCTCGGAGCGTTGTGCATATACCCCACTGGACGTAACTTCGCATTCGCGCCACCCGAGCCCCCCCTGGATTTCGATTCCCAAACGAAGCACGTTGCTAATAGAAAGGTCGTACCCCGCAAATAGCTTTCCTTTAACCAAAACACTATTGTTGTTATACGCATACGAACCATAAAAAATACTGGCAATCTCTTTAAATTTAGGGCCCTCCCCTAGCCCATCAGTGAAATCAGGAAACACAGGGGCATACCTCTTGCTCCACATCTCAGCCTTGGGGTAGACGCTTGTGATACTGCCATCCGTTCCGCAATAAAATCCAACAAACACGCGCTTTATTTTTGGCTCCGTTGTGGGCGCACGCTCTGAAATATTTTTCGGTTTCTGTGTTGACACTCCCTTTGCGGGGGAAGGTTGGGAGGAAGGAGAAGATATGACAGGTGGTCGACCGACATTCACGCTGTAATCTACACCAGCCTGCAATGGTGGCGCGTTTGAAGCTTCAATGTCATCGTGTGAAACGGTTACCGTAACTGCACGATTTTCGATAACTTTTTTTGCCGTAAGCACATGCTTCGGTGGCTCGCTTGGTGGCGAAAGGGCCGCGCGCCGGCCTGTATCGGACGCCCTCTCCCCCTGCCCTTCTGTTTCATCACGTTTGTCCTTATTGCTTTGTTGCTCGCCAAACGCTCTGAGCTCAAGCTTGCGTAAAAATTTATCTTCTTTCTTTAAAGCCTCTGGCGATGTAGGAAAAAGAATCGCCTTTTCCGCGTACCCACAGCTTAAAAAGCCCAGATTAACCACAATAAGACTCAAATGTTTTGCAAAAGACAAGCGTAATGCCAAGCGAACAAAATCCGAGAGGACGCGTCCACCTTTACAGGAACCACAACTCCTACAGTGTGAAACAGATGCAGCTGGCGTCAAGCGTCTTCGCACGGTTCCCCCAGGCGGCCAAAAACGAAGCCCATATGACGATAATGCCAAAGGCGTTGCAATAGGACAAGTTCCCCACTAGTCTATGGGCTCCCGACTGAAGTTCCGGGGGACCAATCCTGCTGATACAAGGCCTTGAGCCTTCAATGAAACCGGAGCGTCAGGCGGGATATGTATATGCTGCTTTTTGTTGAAATCCACCTAAAAAGCCGGGCATTAACGGAGTTTTAACACTTTTGACGGGGTCTACCATCCACAAACCCCCACCCACCCTCATTCTGGGGCTGAGGTCAGCGCGCAAGCGGTTTTGCCCACCGCACACCTCAATATTAAAAATATCCGGCAAATACTTAGCAAGTCAACCCATGAACACTTAAGATTTTCTTAATAATAAAAACATTTTTCCAATCACCAGTCATAGCGTCAGCCCATTGCCCCCAAAAGCAAGCGTTCGTCGCGCCTTTCGCGTATCTCTACAAGGGCTCCCATTTGAAATGCATTGAACAAAACCCAAGCGCCAGTAAGGACGAACGACTGCCGAATCCCAACATTTCACATGGGAGCCCTTTATGCGCCCCGAGACATACACACCAGCGCTTCGCTTTCACCACTGCCGGACGCGGCAGCGCTCAGCTCTAATTATGCTAGCCACGTTCAACGCGCACTCGGCTAAGTCGTCATTTACAACACAATAGTCATATTCAGACGCAAACGTCATTTCTTCTTCAATGCTGGCCAATCTCAACGCAATTTCTTCCGCGGAGTCTTGGTTCCTACTAATTAGTCTCTTTTTCAACGTCTCTATGGACGGAGGCTTCAGGTAAATAGCAATTACGGCCCCCCCAAATATGCTTTTTAAGCGCCGCGTTCCGTTCCACTCTACGACACAAAGGGTATCAATTCCTTGTTTCTGATTCGATTGCAACGGCCCCACAGGTGTACCCCTTTTCGAACCGTATACTTCCACGAATTCTATTAGATCCCCAGCGTTCACGTGCTGATAAAACTCTTCGTTGGATACAAACTTGTAATCACGCCCATCCACTTCGTTTGACCTTTTTAGGCGCGTGTTTAATGAAATAGAACGTACTATACCTGGGGTTTGCCCAACTACAAGATCAGCAACCGTTGATTTACCGGTTCCGGATGGTGCCGACAAAGAAAAAATAAGTCCCTGGCGAGTACACGTCGCACGCCCATCGTCATGCCCCACAGCGCCCTCTCCATTCGCACCGCTCCCGTCAATACGATTGTGATTGTCATTGTCATTAAATTTGTCTTCGCTCATCACTTGCCATCTGCTTTTGACTGTCCGAAACGGCCAATATTCGCAAATGCCTCGTGCCATAACGTAGATTTGAAACCCGGCTCTCTCGTTCTTTTCGAGGTGAATGGCATCTTCGACTCTCCCGCAAATAATTGCCTATCTGTGACTATGCCGTTTTTATCAAAAACAATCATAACGACAGCGTTCATTAAGCCGCGTTGCCCACGAACCGGGGACGCCGAAACAATTCGATGGATGTAATACCAACGAATAGTCCCGGCCGCATCAGGCAGCGCCGAGACGGCGTTGGGGGGACCACAACGCTTCTGTACTGATTCCTTGGTATCTACTCCAGGCTTGATGTCTTCTTCAGTGATTCTCTTTATGACGCTGCCCTGCTGTTGCACAGCCACCGTACAAGCGCCAAGAAGGACTAATGGAAAAAGTGTAATAAGGAGTAACCTGAAGCTCATAACACGCAACCTGTGCGACCAACCAGCGTGACTCTAACATTTCCTTACTGTGCGTACCACAACTCAATTGCACAGGTCGTATCTTTATCTATACATATCCCACTTGACGCTCCGGTTTCATTGAAGGCTCAAACCCTTGTAAAATCAGAATTTGTCCCCCGGAACGTCAGTCGGGATCCCTATACACGTCTATAACTATGCCGCCTCGCTATATTTGCCGGGCAAGGCATCCAATTTGTTGTTGGAGATAAACGCGTTGTAAACAACCGGAACCCAGTCAGCCAGAATTTTCTGCAACGTGTGTGCCAGCATTCTCGTCTCGAATTGAGCGGCTGGATGCTTTCTCAAGTTCAAAATGTGCACCAAATTGTGTATATCTATCCTGCCCAAGAAGCTAACGTATTGGCTTACCGGCGAAATCATATATTGCACATCAGCTTCGTGCGAATCATGCTTTATGCTGGCCCGCGCGTCTAGCGACTTTTTGTATGCAGCTTCGGTGTAAGCCTTTAGCTTGGCATGCGCGTCCGGCGCTAACGTCTTTCCTTCTTCTGGCCTAATGCCTGGAACGAACACCTCATCCAAAAACTTCCAGTCGTATATCCCCATCGAACGATGACGAATTATGTGGCGAAACACGAAAAATGGCACGTGAGACTCAAAATAGAGCGTCGTTAATTCAAATGGAGAACAGTGCCCTAAGCTAATTAGCAAATTGACCAAACTATCGATCGACGTAGGAGACGTCAAATTGCCCATGGACATTCCGACCGCGTCATGCGGCGTCTTATCTGTTCCAGAATAATCGATGACTTTTACCCAACATTTGTCGCCGTCCAATGGAGTCCCGTTTTCGTTCTGAACGATGTGCTTTTTTCCCCAGGATTCTTCTAGTTTTGGAGAATTGCGGCGATAGGTCTTGTTCTTTGCGTTCGAGCCTGTTTTCAAGAACTTTTCCCACAGTTTTTCTTGGGAACTTAATTGGCTTTTCTTAAACAAGGTGTATAGTTTCGGAAAGCCCAATTGAAACACAACTTTCATTTGTTCAATAACGGGCTTCATTAACGCATCATCTTCGTTGTCATAGAATTCTATAAATTTAATAAGATTAAACAAGGTTAGTCGGGTAAAAAATTCCGTGTATTGCCCAGCTGGCAGTATCCCACGGCTTAATTCTCTAGATACGCCAGAATCAATTAGTTCCCTGTACTCGTTATATCTGTCTCCATAAAAGCTGCTAATCAACTTATGGTTAGCACTTGCAGAAGCGCCAAACATGTTGGTCAACGTATCTTCCGAAACGCACACATCTGGCAACTCTGCGTATCTTCCCGAAAACTCGTTGACGCCAGCCCCGCCATTAAGCATGCAAGGGACCGTGCTCGCAATTGGGAAATTTTTGCAATGAAACAGCAGCACCAAGCGGTCCAAATCAGAACATCTTGGTAACATATGGTTTAGTTGTTTGTCAAACCACTTATCTGCATCTTTGGACGGCAAAATGTCATCTTCGTTCCCCGCATAATCTATGAGAAAAACGCTGAGATCCTGCTTTCCGGGAAAACACGGCGTCCCATCGTCTGATATGCACTTTGGGGTCCCCTTTTTTAGTAAAAATTCCAAACCTAAAGAACACGAACGTTTGGTTTCTTGCGCACTAGAAAAACCAGCGCGAGCGTCATCATTTTTTGTATTTTCAAATAAGTCCTTCATCCCAACTCCTAAAATCAATTTGCTAGGGTGTAACTGTTGCAAAGTCCACCCGGTTCGTCAACATCCTTGTCCGAAGGTGAGAGGTTCCAGGGCTTATACCAATTCTTGCTAATAATGTGACGAAATGAGCACATAACACAAAATGCGTTTGCACAAAGCGGACATTTCTAAATTGCGCTGACAAGGAATATTTTGTGTTTTTCCCAACGTCCTTTCTGTCATACAATCGGGTGGGTTTGTTGTTCCTGTGAGGCGCTCATGCAGTATAGTCGCAAAGTCGTTGAATTGTGTCATGACACATCGAATATCGGAACACTGGATGAAGCGGATCAAAACGTAGGAACTGGGCTCGTGGGGTCCCCTGCGTGCGGTGATGTCCTGCGCCTGCAGATTCTTGTGGACAAACAAGGGATTATTCAGGACGCGAAGTTCAAGACGTTCGGTTGTGGCTCTGCGATCGCGGCGTCTGCGCTAGCGACAGAGTGGATGAAAGGAAAGACGTTGGAGCAGGCGAACTCTATAAAAAATGACGAAATCGCTGAACACCTCGCGTTGCCGCCAATAAAACTGCACTGTTCTGTTTTAGCCGAAAGCGCGATCAAGGATGCAATAGATAATTACAAAAGCAAGCAAAACAACGTCCCCCACGCTGACTCCGAGCGTTTGTAGCGCCCTTGTGTAGCCTGTTATATGCCGTTCTTTTCTGTAACGTCAGTTTCCCCAGTTTGCGTTAGCGTTTTTGGCCTTGATGTCTACTGGTATGGTGTTGCGTATGTTGTGAGCCTTTGGTTAGCGCTGTTTTACGCGAAAAGGGTAGCCGGGGGCGTGCTTCGGTCGACCGAGATCGGCGCGTTTCAACAAATCACGAGCTCACAGGTTAAGCGATATGTGGACTCGTTCCTGCCGCTGGCGTGCATTGGGATTATCATTGGTGGGCGTTTAGGACACGTACTTTTTTTTGACATGTCGTACTATTTTCACGATTTGCGAAAAATATTGTTCATTAGGGACGGGGGAATGTCTTTTCATGGCGGCCTGCTCGGTATAATCGCCGTCGCAGCGTGGTTTTGTCGTAAGGAGCAAATTCAGCTAATTAGCTATTTTGACCTGATTTCAATGGTTGCGCCAATTGGCCTGGGCATTGGGAGGCTTGCCAATTTCGTGAACAGCGAATTGTACGGGGTTCCGACCAACCTACCATGGGGCGTTTTGTTTCACGGCACGCTTGAGCCAAGACACCCAACACAGATATATGAAGCACTAACGGAGGGAGTTCTTACGTTGTCTATCCTGGCTCTCTTTTACTGTTGCCGAAAGCGAAGACAACCAGGAGACATATCCGTGTTATTTTTGCTGTGCTATGGAACATCCAGATTTTTAATAGATTTCTTAAAGGACTCACGCCATTATTGTGGGCTTACCATGGGACAATGGCTGTCCTTAATAATGGTCTTTGGCGGAATTTTACTGAGCTATTTCCTCCGCAAATCCGCCAAATCAGCGTGATATGGTTGCATCAAAATTGTCCGAAATCCCCTTATGCTGCGTATAATTTCGCAGCTTTATCTATTAGCTGCAGGGCTTCTTCGCGAGGGCGTTGGAAAATGTTCCGCCCAATTATAGACCCCGTCCCGCCTCCTTGCCTAACGACGGCCACATCGTCAAGCACCTTAGCCGCATTTTTTGTTGATCCCCCAGAAAAAATGACGGCGCGTCGCCCATTAAAGCAGCAACTTACGACGTGCTTGACGCGGTCCGCCGCTGTATCCATCTTTACGTGCTTGTACGGTTCAACTGAATCTGCGCGCGCAATGGATTCTTGCGGCAAGTTTACCTTTACAATGTGGGCCCCAGCTAAACATGCCATGTGTGCACTGTATGCAATTGTGTCCAGGGCCAGTCGCGGGTCGTCAGCTGTCGCTGCTTGGTTTCCATACGCATCGGATTGCGTTGCGGAAATTCCGCTTCCGCGCGGATAGGCCCAGACAACCGTAAATAGTCCGCATTCCCTGGCTTGAGCAACGATGTCGCTGAGTTCCTGCAGCTGCCTCAAGTAGAACTCAGACCCTGGGTACAGCGTAAAACCAACTCCAACGCACCCTAAATCCACCGCATCCTGAACGGACGCGATCAGAGCCTGGTCCGGATCATCCGACGATGGCAGCAACCTGTTGGAGTGATTCACCTTTAAAATCATCGGCACCGCACCGAGGTAGGAGTCTACGCCGGCGCGCAACCAGCTCACGGGGGCGGTGTACCCGGATAGCCCGGCGTCCGCGGCCAAGGCGAAGTGGTAATGTGGCGAAAAGCCCTCTGGATTGCTCAAAAATGTGGTCGGCCCGTGCTCGAATCCTTGGTCGACGGCCAGCATCATTATATGGCCAGTTCCTCCGAGGCGCCCGTGCATGAATAGTCGAGCAAGGTTTAGCCGCACGCTGGGAAGTTCGCCTTCGTAATTATCAAGAATGGCTCTGACTTGTTTAGAAATTATCACCAATGCACCAATCATCCGAATTTGTTAGCAGATTGTAACAACGCAAGGTCGTTTTGTGTACTCATTTCAGACCTTGCGGCGGAGTTCAATCATGCCATCATTAGCGGATCGTCCTACTCCGCGTCTCCTTACAAAGTCAGTATTGGTGCGTTACTACTCAGCTAGCGACATATTTTTCCGACAACATACACGTTTCCACTCCCCCATCTACAGGGCTCCCGGCTGAAACGTTGGGATTAGACAGTCGTTCATTCTCACTGGATTCGGGCGTTCCCGGACTGAGTTTCAGCTGGGGGGAGTCTATTCTCAGGCACGTCCGCATAAATGCTAGTTCAGAGCGTACGATGTCAGAATGTGCAAGGTAACGAGCAATAAGGCACACTACCCCCAGTGTTAATCGCTGGGGGGGCCGCACACAACTCTAT
>JAIRNK010000024.1 GCA_031258095.1 Holosporales bacterium | reverse complement strand
TTGATATCAGAGCAACCACCGATGGCACTTATGGTCCCCTGTTTGATCCTTTTGCGTTATTAGCGTTCGGCGCTATAATAGCGGCAGAACTTTATGCCACGCCTGATAATATGATAGTTGTGGACGTTCACCAATGCCATCAGTTTGATTTGGACCCTGCAAAGGTGTTTTTTAAGAGTGCGCTTATACAAAACATGTCCCGAGGCAAAGATGGAGACAGGGGTATTGTCCGAAATTTTATCCTTTTGGGGGAGCACAGCAGCATAATAAAAACTCTGGTAGGCAATGCGATAAAACCTGCTAGCCGCGATTCGCAAGAAGAGCTTTGTCGGCTGATCTGGGATTTTGTGTGGTGGGTTGCTGGCGGGCAAGATCAACAAGTTCGTCCTCAGCAGTTAGAAGCCCCTGAGTTGTTACATCGATTCCACGTCTCTCCAGTTCCAGCCCTGATGCCACCCGCAGCCAAAAGTCCGATGCCACCCGCAGCCAAAAGTCCGATGCCATCAGCAGTGGATGATCCTGTCGACCCGCGAATATCATTTGTGGAAGAGCGTCTCACCACCGCGGAAGGAGAAATGGCGAGGGTAGTTGATTTCCTGTCTCGGCGATCGTACGACACCGCTCAGCCAATTGCTACAATTTTCGAGAGATATAGAGTACTAGTTGAGGGGCTGAGAGCGGATGTTGCCGAGCTGCGGGAAAGTTTGACCAAATGAGACAAGACCTCACACAAGTGTCCACGCCATGAAGTCGAACAGCATAAGCAACAACTGCCCAGCGACAAAAGGCACAAATGTTAGCGTTTTTACGAAACACTGCCTTCAGCCGCGATTACGCCAGCGTAAGGTTTAGCCTCTCCATTAACTTCACGTCTGCATCAAAGTCCGCATTCGGTGCTGTAAGCAGGACCTCTCCCAAAAAAATGCTTCCAGCGCCCGCAAAAAAGCAAAGCGCCTGCAACTCATCGCTCATGCTCTCGCGCCCAGCCGAAATACGGACGACGGCTGTCGGCATTAGAATTCTCGCCAACGCTATGCAGCGAACAAAATCGAACGGGTCTACGTCCGGAGCTGCTTCAAGTCGCGTCCCTGGAATTTTTACAAGCCGATTTATTGACACTGACGCAGGCGGCTCATTTAAGTTTGCTAGCAGCAACAGCATTTTTATCCGGTCGTCGTTTGTTTCTCCTAAGCCCAGAATTCCGCCGGTGCAGACCTTTATCCCGTGCGTTTGCACTATATTTATCGTTCGTATCCTGTCTTCAATTGTTCTTGTCGTTATAACTTTGCTGTAGTACTCCGGCGATGTATCAACATTATGATTGTAAAAGTCTAGCCCGCATGCCTTCAGCTTTGCAGCTTGCGCATCGTCAATCATTCCCATGGTTACGCATGTTTCTAGACCAAGCGCTTTTACTTCTTTAATTGCCTCACAAATTAGCTCAAAGATCTCCGGAGTTGGCGCGCGCCCAGATGTTCCCATGCAAAACCGAGAGCTACCCAATGCCTTCGCGCGTCTGGCGGCCGCTATAATCGAGGCAATGTCGCAGATTGCCTGCTTTGGCATCTTTGTTCCATTGCGAATCGACTGTGCACAATACGCGCAATCCTCACAACAGCCGCCGGTCTGGACGCTGAGCAACGTGCTCGCCTGTATCTTATTTGGCTCATGATTCTTTATGTGAACCGTGTGCGCTTCATATAGCAGCGAAAAAAACGGCTGCTCAAACTTTTCTTTCGCTGCCTCGAAGGATATCATGCTGCCCAATTTCTGCGTATCTTAGTGCAAAAGCTGCCGGCGACGGCCATACGCTTTTGACGCGCTGAATGGAATCGATACCAAATATGCAACGCCTGTAAGCATCATTGTCCACCAAGGAAAGCTGTACGCCACCCCTATGTACGCAACACTACCAAATAACACAGCCATGGAATGCTTGTACGGTGCGGCGTTTTCCTTATGGCTGGGCAAATACGTAGGAATCCGGCTCACAAGCATGCACGAAACAACAATCGCCCACACACCGTACACCCAGGCGGGGATCGCGACGCCGAACCCTTGGTGCGCCATAATTGGCATCAGCAGCAGATATGCGCCAGCGGGAGCCGGCACCCCCGTTCCGAAGCCGTCCATCCACACTGGGTCGGACTTTTCTATGCTCCTGGTATTGAAGCGCGCAAGCCGAAGCGCCATACACATGATGAATAGGAGAGAAATTGCCCAACCCAAGTTCCCAAGCGTCTTAAGCGCGTATACGTAGACAATTACGGCGGGAGAGATTCCGAAAGTGGCCGAGTCCGACAGCGAATCAAGTTCAGCGCCAAAGTGACTGGTTACGCCAAGTTTGCGCGCCGTGCGTCCGTCTATTCCGTCAAAGAACGCGGCCATCAAAATTGCAACAACCGCTGCGCTTATGTTCCCGAGCAGCGCCATGTGTATCCCAGAGATACCGCAGCACATGCCACTTAACGTAAGAAAGTTAGGAACGAACGATTTTATCTGCCGATTCGGTTTATTTCGACGCCGCCTGTGACGCATCCGGATTTCACTGCGCAGCCCAATATTCATACTTTCCTTCGTTGTTAACGTATTTTTAACATCTCCAACAAAGTTAGCAAAATTACGCGGTTGGGCAAATTAATTAAGTCTCCATTTGCCCGATTTGTTACTATCGAGCGTAGCCCCTACAACTGAGCAGACATCGTGGCGTCAACGGTATTATCACTCCAAGACATAACAAAAACGTTTGTCACAGCTGGTGGAATAAAGTTGGACATATTAAAAGGTGTGAATTTCGACCTTCAAAAAAACGAAGTTGTAGCACTAACAGGAGCAAGCGGGACGGGAAAGACGACGTTGCTGCAGATCATGGGGTTGATTGACGCACCGACCGGAGGGCGGGTCAATGTAATGGGCACGTCGTTTGAATGTAAAGGAAACAAACCAGAGGCCCAGAAAAAACGCACAAAATCGTTTCGACGGTTGCTCCGATTTGCTGAGCGCTTTCCCGCGCAAAATTTAAATAAGGACAATATTCGCCGAACACATATAGGTTTTGTATACCAATACCATCATCTTCTGGCGGAATTGACCGCCCTCGAGAACGTGATGTTGCCGCTGCTGATCTCGCACAAGTCCGGAGCGGCAGAACGAGCCACAATGTTATTGGAAGAAATGAATCTCGGCCATCGCTTGAATCACTTTCCAAGCCAGCTTTCCGGTGGAGAGCAGCAGCGCGTTGCTGTTGCAAGGGCGTTGGCGAACTCTCCTGAAATTATTTTAGCGGACGAACCAACGGGCAATTTAGACGATCTAACGGCGCACAGCGTCTTCGACCTATTGCTGAGCTTGGCACAGAAGAAGCAAATCTCCGCCGTCATCGCAACGCATAATATCGACTTGGCGAAACAAACAACGCGCGTGGTCGAGCTACACTCCGGGCAGCTTTGCGGCACGCGAGCAAACGGTCAGAAAAAGTTTTAAAACACTTAAACTAACCAACCTTATAACTCAACTTTTGGCTGTTTATGAGCTGGTTGATATTTTGAAACTGACTCTGGCGCTCCGTAAAACTCGTTTGTTGGGGCTCAGAGGTGTCCGTCATCGTGACGCCTAAAATTGGTGCGATGCGCGCGATGAGCTTGCCTCCGTATGGCGTAACGTTCCAGCCAGCAGTCGCAAATCCAAACGTTTGCGACGTCGCCTTGGGCTCGTCCAGCATAAATAACACAATGTACTTCGGGGCATGCTCCGGAAATCCGCCGACAAAAATGGTCATCCTGGAGCCGTCTTGGTCGTATTTGCCCCTTTTGTTTTTGTACGCCGTCCCCGTCTTCGCAAAAACATCGTATCCCGCAACGTTTGCTTTCCTAGCCGTTCCTTCGCACACCACCCGCCGCATTAGGTGACGGATGTACGTAGAAATTTCGTTGGCAACAAGGCGCTTCGTCTCCGGCGGTTTGCCGCACAAAAGCGTTGGTTGCACTAGAGACCCGCTTGTTATGCCGTTGATGATGCTAATCACCCTAAGCGGGCTAATCGCGACACCGTATCCATACGCCGATGACATTGTCGTGGCGTCGGTCCAGCGCGGGGGACAAATTGGGCGTCCTATTTCTGGTAACTCCAACAATACTGGATCAAAGACGCCAAATTCTGTAAAAAACTTTTTTTGCACAGCGCTGCCGCCAAACTGCATCGCGATTTTTACAGCCGCAATGTTCGACGAATACACAAACGCCTCGTCCAATGTGAGAATCTGATTTTTTCCACGAAAGTCGGTGACTTGAAACCGCCCAATTTTTATTGGCTGCCTTGCGTCAAAAACACTATCTTTGGTGACTTTCCCAGACTCAAGAGCGATTGCAGTGTTCAATATCTTAAAAACCGAACCCATTTCATATACGCCCAAGGTGTTTCGGTTAAAAAAGTCGTCAACTTTCGCCGTGCTAAACTTGTTCAGGTCAAAATTCGGGTACGACTCCATCGCAATGATTTCCCCCGTGTGCACGTCCATTACGATGACGTTGCCCCCAACGGCTTTAAACTCCTGGACAGCTTCCAGCAACAACTCATTTACTGCATGCTGAACCCGTATATCAACAGACAGCGTCAGGGGAATAGGCGACGCCATCAGCTGCAAGTTAAAGTGATTCTCAACGCCCGTCAGGCCCACGCCGTCAACGTCACAGTGACCTATTATGTGGCACGCTAGGCGCCCAAATGGATACACGCGCTTATAGTCCTTTTTTAGGTAAACGCCCGCTAACCCTAAGTGTTGGAGTGCATATTGTCGCTGCGGAGTAAGGTGTCTCGCAAGCCACACGAAGCTCTTCCCAGAGCTCAACTTCTTTCGAATTTCGTCCTTCGTTAGCTCGGTTAACACAGAAGACAAAGATTCAACAGCTTCGTCTAGGTTTTGAACATCTCTTGTATCCGCATACGCAGACGCTGTGACTAGGTGAGTGGCTAAAACAGCGCCATTTCTGTCCACAATATCTGCTCGCGGAGCTCCGCCATCAAACAATTTATTTTGAACACTCCACACTCGCGTTGGAAATCTGCTAAGCAGCATTAAATCAACCAGACGAACGCTGATTAACGCGAAACAAAAGCAAAAGCCACCAGACACAAATAGCAACCGACCAACGGCCTGTGACGTTAGGCGACTGTCGCGCACCACATCGTGCCAGACACTCATGTGCTTGTAGATAGTCTTGAACGATTTCTGAAAAAGGTCGGACACTATCGAGATCTCTGCTTAAGTGACGCTTTTTGTCGTACGAGACTATCTAATTCTTGGCGATCGTACGCCCCAAGTCCACTGTTTTTCAACGATGATAGCTGCATTTCCTGTTCGCCCCTAATTGGAGACAAGTTCTTTAAGTGCTTGTTTGCCAGAGCCGTAAGCCGATTTGGGTCGTTTAAATAGGCCCACTCAGCATTTAGCACGTGCAGCTCCTCGCTTTTTTCCAAAATCTGCTTTTTCAACGCTTTATGCATATTTTCTAAGTCCGAAACAGTGTATTTAACCTGAAACAGCACAACGCCGATGCATAAGAACAATATGACACAAAACCAAGTCGATATTCTGAATATCACAATCTACTTCCTCTGTGCTCCGAGCACGTCCACCTATCAGCTTATCCATAGCTACCAAGGAACACCGGGGCGATGGTATCACGCTTTTGTAACAATTTCCCAGCTTTTTCAACAGATTGGACGCGGATCCGTTGTGTATAAGTGAACGAGACGTAGGTCTGCGGTGTCTGGCGCGGCAGAATCAAGAATTTGGACTCGAATGAGAATCACAATTTCTTTAACTTTTTCAGATTTATTCAAGTTCGAAAAGGCTTCCTTTATTACCGGAAGGTCTCCGAAGATAGGGTGCTTATAGCGATTGTGAGAATACGACGTTTCCATCAAGCCGCCTAAAATTGCGACCTCTCCGTTTTTTAAGCGCAAAACGGAATCGATTTCTTTGACTTGTATTACGGGAATTTTAGACTTTGGAGGATCCGTTGTTCCCTTCATCGCAATCGCGACTGATGGGTCCTCAACGCTTTTTAGCAAACTGGAGATAGTTGGGCGCAAAAACAGGATTACGCATTGATTATCTGTATCAATTGCTGGCTGCACAGACATCACCAGCCCGATTGGTACAGTCTTGATGTCGCTTCCGACGGAAATATCCTCTCTGTCCGTCTTGTTATAATAGTGTTTGTTGTAGTTCAGTTTAAAGTAAACGTGATTCTCGGCGACTTTTAGGATTGCACTTTGGTTGTTCATTACTGTCAGCCTCGGACTGGACAACGTGCGCGTCTCGCCAAAGTATTGTAATGCCTTTATTAAGCCAGCAATCCCGTTGGAAAATGTTTTCGTAAATTGGACGAAACCAGACGGCGCGATCGTTTTCCCAGCGCTAGAAGCGGCGTTCGCTGCGGCAGCCACTGTCCCTGCTGCAGCCACCGTCCCTGCTGCAGTGGCTACGAGTGCTGTCCCAGCTCCGTCCCCTGTCCCAGCGACACCTGTTCCATCAGCGGCTGGCGTTGTCGTAGATGGCGCAGACTCGACTGCTCCCGCAAAAGTGCTTTCCCCTGTAACACTCGCATCTTCGAAGCTAACTCCGCCGTAAGCAGTATCTTTGAGCGTTTCTCCTGATGCAGCCCGAAGTATCCCCCAGTTTATGCCGCTTTTGAACTCCTCATTAAGCGACACTTCTATGATTTTTGCCTCGATTAGGACTTGGCTGCCAACAGAACGCCTCAGTGCCTCAATGTATTCCCTTATGCAGTGATGTTGCTCAGATGTACCACAAACCGAGACAATGCCTGCGTGCCTATGAATTGTAAATCGGGCACCAGAATCCGGCCCTGTTGAAAGTATGGTTTGAAAGTTTACTTCGAGCTCCTTCCAAAAATTATTTTCACTATTCATGCTGACGGACGTGTTTGAGCCGTTTTCGCCATTAATTGACGCTCCATCTGTGTTTCCAACTGAGTGCGCGAATATGTCGGTCCCAGACGAAATCCTGTTTTCGCTTAGGCGTGTGAGATTTAAAAATTGCACATTATAGTTTTTGCTATACGGGACGTCGGGCTCAATGAATAGCATGCCGTTGCTTAGTCGATAGCGCAATTTGGCTAGGCTACATATGCTTTCTAACACATCGATGAACGGTTTATTTGTTGCTGAAAATGAGATAAAGATCTTGGCATCTTGCACTTTTTTGTCTATTTGAACGTCGATGTTTAGCAGCCTGCACGCCTGCTCTAGCGCTGCGTTTAGGGGCATATATTGCGAAATGTGGAGCGAAACGAGGTTTTTGTATTGTGGAGGGATGCTGATTTTTGGAGCAGGCCGACGCTTCAGAGGAGTCCATGTTTGGTCTTCTTGCGCAGTTAAAGTCTTAAAATCTGCAGTTGTGGGTTCGTGCCCAAGGTGCGACTTCACGAAGTGCTGGCACCCTGATAGCAAAATGAAAGCGAGTGCTGCAAAATATGTGATTATTGCGTGCAACTAAATGCCACGATTTAGGCCCCCCAGAAACCATAAGAAAATTTGTTGGCAAATGTAAAGGTGCCCTGAGTGCACGGTGGCGAAAATAACACATTCTTTAAAAATCTTTCGAAAAAAAGAAACGCCATAACGGCTTCTTTGCCTTTTTGGCGTAGGCACCGTCCTCAGCCGCGAAGTCTTCACAGTCGCCAAGTATTCACAGGAGAGAAGTATCATAAAAAATATTTTCAGTATTAATAGAATCTTAAGTGTTTATAGGTTGACTCGTTAACTACTTACCAAGTATTTTTGATATTGAAGTGTGCGGTGGGCAAAACCGCTTGCGCGCTGACCTCAGCCCCAGAATGAGGGTGGGTGGGGGTTTGTGGATGGCGTCCCCTGTCGAAAAGGTAAAGAATTCGTTAATGCTTGCTTTTTAGGCGATTTCACCGAAAATGAGATTCACATACTCTTTTTCATGACCCGCAATGGAGAGAACTACCATAAAAAAAATATTTTCAGTATTAATAGAATCTTAAGTGTTTATAGGTTGACTCGTTAACTACTTGCCAAGTATTTTTGATATTGAAGTGTGCGGTGGGCAAGACCGCTTGCGCGCTGACCTCAGCCCCAGAATGAGGGTGGGTGGGGGTTTGTGGATGGCGTCCCCTGTCGAAAAGGTAAAGAATTCGTTAATGCCTGTTTTTTAGGCGATTTCATCGAAAATGAGATTCACATAATCTTTTTCATGACCCGCAATGGGCAAATCAACGTACGCGCGCTCCTAGAACACGCCCGTCCCATAACTTGACATAATTTTAAAATATGAAATGTTCAAAGTAGTAATGCTCTCTGAGCATGCTTTCGTGACGTTAGTTTGCAAGGCTCGCTTCACAGGATGCAGTCGGATCTTTTGCGAGATCGTTCAGTAAACCGTTTCGCGTAATAGGGATTACAGGAAGGTATCAAGGCGGAGAAGTTGCTTATGTTATATCCGGATATTAAATAGTTCTATGAATATCATCTTATACAATAGCCTATCGCGCCAAAAGGAAGTCTTTTCACCGCTCGATGACGCAGGCGCAGCAGGTCCCGTGCGCATGTATGTGTGCGGACCGACCGTATACGACTTCGCCCACTTGGGGAACGCTCGTGCGATGGTGGTTTTTGATGTCCTTTTCAGGCTACTACGACACAGCTACGAAAAGGTCATATATGTGCGCAATATCACCGACATAGACGACAAAATATACGCCGCAAGCGTTGAGAAAAAGTGTCATTTTTCAGAGATTGCGAAAAAATTTGAAATCGAGTTTGTGACCGATATGAACATGCTGAACGTGTGCTCACCAACGTATCGGCCAAGAGCCACCGAATTCATCCCACAAATGATTTCGATGATTTCTACACTAATAGACAAAGGGTTTGCGTACGAAGCCCAAGGACATGTCCTGTACGAGGTCGACAAATATCCGGAATATGGAAAACTCTCCAAAAAATCGCCCGAAGAGTTGCTGGCAGGCGCAAGGGTCGAAATCGCGACGTACAAGAAAAGCCCAGGGGATTTCGTCCTATGGAAACCCTCTACGGGGCACATCCCCGGCTGGGAAAGTCCATGGGGCTATGGAAGACCAGGGTGGCACATCGAATGCTCCGCTATGAGCGCCCACTATTTGGGAGAATATTTTGACATACACGCCGGGGGGATAGACCTGATATTCCCGCATCATGAAAACGAGCGCGCCCAAAGTTGCGGTGCGTCAGGGCAGCCCGAGATGGCGCGGTTTTGGCTGCATAATGGGCACTTGATGATCAATGGGCAGAAGATGTCGAAGTCTTTGGGTAACTTTTTCACTGTGAGGGAGTTGCTCGGAAAGCACCCAGCAGAGGTGGTGCGCCTGACTCTTATTTCGACGCATTACAGACAACCGTTAGATTGGACATACCAGCTGACAATAATGGCGCAGCAGCAATTGAACAAGTGGTATCGCATCCTCGGAAAGAAAGACATTTACAATGACTTGTTTGACGACGCGCATGCCAGTGCACTCGACGAAGATTTTGCGAAAACTGATGTTCTCGAAAGTGCCCCTGGAGAAGATCCAGTATTCGCGAAGAACATGGACAAAATAAACGAGCTGTCGCAAGATTTCTTGAGCGCATTGTGCGATGACTTGAATACACCGCTGGCCATACAACATCTTAACAAGATGGTCCAAGCATACGATCAATTACCAACAGACGACCTGTACATATCAATCTTCTACTGCGGACGCATGCTCGGCATATTGTACAACTCCCCTGCGTCGTGGTTTCAAAGCGACTCGATTGCAGCTGTAGACGTGGAGCTGATTAATCAGAAAATAGAAGATCGAAAGAAAGCCAAACAAAATAAGGACTACGAGCGAGCAGACGACATTAGACGGGAGCTACTTGAATTAGGCGTGATTCTGGAAGACACTGAAGAAGGGACTTCGTGGAGGAAACAGTGAAAATTTTCAAGAATTTTGTCGGATTACGGGCGCTATTGGTCTTGTCGATTGGATTTGGCTCCGTTTTAACGCTAACGCGTTGCACCATGACGGTAATCGGCGGTGGGGTTACGGCAGGAGCCATGGCTAGAAAGGAAAAAACCGTCGGCGAGTCTATTTCTGATATGGCGCTGGCGAAGCGCGTGGCGTGGTGTTTATATAAATTTAGTCCAGATGTGTATGCCCGCGTAGGTGTTAATGTACAAGAGGGAGAAGTACTTTTGACAGGAACACTGCCAAGTACATTCAAAATTGACCGAGTTGAGATGGCTGTCTGGAAGATCAAACACGTCAAGCAGGTCTATAATAATATCGAGCGGTCTGACATTCCACCAATTAGAAACTATGCTGGGGACGCGTGGATTACGTCGCAGATCAAAGCAAAATTGCTAAAACTTCCTGGCGTTCGAGCACTCAACTTCACAATCAGAACGGTGAACAACATCGTGTACATCCTCGGTATTGCCAGGACCCAAGACGAGTTGGATAAGGTAATCGACATCGCGTCGCACGTCAAAGGCGCAGCTCGCGTGGTGAGTTACATAAGGCTTTCTGGAGAAACGAAAGCGTCTTAGTTATAGCAAGCCATGATTCCGAATTACAGGCGCGATGCGCCAGACAGAATTGACGACCCGTTAGCTGAAGTTCCGCTGTCTCCGTTCCCACTGCCAACAACCCTCCAGGGGTTAATGGTTGAGGTAACAAGCCCTGCTGGTGGGGACTTACTGTTCGACAGTATGGTTGGACACGAAGGGCTGTCCTCTCTGTTCGAATTCCACGCACGGCTGTATTCGACAGATTCAGCGTTGGATTTATCCAAGTTGCTGGGCGAAAAGGTCGCTATAACGATAACGCTACAAAAGACAGAAAAGAAACGCGTTTTTGCGGGAATTGTAGCAAAGGCAAGAGCATTGCCATCGTACATTGTTGATGCGTCAAGTGAATCCGGGTTCGCGTATTACTCCGTTGTGTTGCGCCCGGAGTTTTGGGTCGCAACGTTAAACAAAACGTTCCGCATCTTTTCGAAAAAAACGACAATCGAAATCATAGAAACAGTATTGCAAGAAGACAATGTCACGTTTACCAACAATGTCAACGCAGCAGGCAAAGTGGTGCGAGAGTATTGCGTGCAATACAACGAATCCAACTACAATTTCGTGTCGCGCCTTATGGAAGAAGAAGGCATCTTTTATTTTTTCGAATTCGCTGATTCAGGCGCAACGATGATACTAGCGGATGCGAACAAAGCCGCGACTGATATTGATCCGTGCGACATGACCGTGGTTAGAACGAATGCCGTCAATTGCGTGACCATGTTCAACGCGCAGAATCAAATTATTGCCAAAGATTTTGCAGCCGTAGACTTTTACTACATGACTCCAGGCGCACTGTTCAAAGCGGCAGAAAGTGGCGAGGGCCTTGGCGGAGAAGTTTATGAATACCCTGGCGGCTACATAGACAGCGACGGAGCCAGCACAGTTGGAGCCAAGCGGCTGGAAGAAATTGTTTGGCCGGGGAAATTAGCGTTCGGGGAAGGATCCGTTCTGGATTTCGCGGCGGGCGCAGCGTTTGCAGTCGAAAACCATGCACGCAGCGACTTAAATCAAAAATATTTAGTTCACTCTGTTGAACATCGAATCGCCTTTTCTGCCCCGACAACAAATAGAAATGAACGATATTTGCGGTACACAAACAAATTCACAGCGCTACCGTTTGACGTTCCCTTCGCCCCGCCGAGAAATACTCCCAAACCAAAGGCTTACGGCTTTCAAACGGCTATCGTTGTCGGCCCAAGCGATAAGGAAGTTCACTGCGATGAAGAAGGCCGCGTCTTTGTGCAATTTAACTGGGATAGGGAAGGAGAATATGACGGCGCCAACGGGTGCCCTGTTCGATGCATGCAAGGTTGGGCAGGGAATGGCTTTGGCCTAGCCTTCATTCCGCGCATTGGGATGGAAGCGCTTATAACATTTGAAAATGGGAATCCGGACCTCCCAGTCATAATCGGCTGCTTGTACAACGGTGACAACAAAATGCCAGCCGAGGTTCCTGCTGAGCCGCGCATCATGATGCTAAAAACAAAGACGTCGCCGGAAAAAGATGAAAACGCCAATGTCATGAGCTTTGACGATACTGATGAGAACGAAAAGATTACGTTTAAGGCGACAAAAGATTTTGAATTGTCGTCAATTGCGAATGAAAATACGTTTTTGGTTAAGCAAGAAGGGGAAAAGACCACCAATCAGCTACAAATTGTTGATGGCTTGCTAGAAACAACAATTACCAAGGGTGAGAAAAAGACGACGATAGAGGAAGGAAATTACTCAATCGCGTTGAAAAAAGGGTCGCTCACAATTGAGCTAGAGGATGGAGATGAAGTAATTACCCTTAAAAAAGGCAATTACATCATGAATTTCGAAGATGGCGAAATGACGATTACCGCCAAAAAAGACATCGCAATAACAACAGATGCCGGCTTAACTGTAACGGCACAAAAGGATATCGCATTTGAGTCACAAGCCTCGATCTTACTAACCGCAACGAAAGATGTTGAGATAACCGCAACGGGAGAAATAAAAATTACCGCGACAAAAAACATTACGGAAAAAGCGACGATGGACGTCATTACGGAAGGGATGAACATATCGCAGAAAGCCACAATGGATCACAACATCGAGGGGTTGAACGTTAACCAAAAAGCGCAAGTCGCGTGGAGCGGGGAAGGGTTGAACTGGGGAGCAAAGGCGACCATCGGCGCGACGCTGGAAGGTCTGACGGTGGAGTGCAAAGGGACAATAGAAGGGAAATATTGCGGTCTTCAGGCAACGCTGGATGGAAGCCTTATGTCTACGACACAAGGGGGAATGATCGCTGCACTAAAGGGCGGGTTCAATATGATAGGCTGAGTCTGCTGCAAATCGATTCGCAAAGCCTTGTTAGCTGCTTTATGAGTCAAAATCAAAGCTCGTCCCAGTGAAAGTTTGTTCTGCCAGCAATGATCCAGCAGCAAGCCACTCGAGAAAAGCTCCACCACCAGTACACACGTGAGAAAATTTATCGGCGACGCCAAACTGCGCGAGCGAAGCCAGCGTGTCTCCCCCACCTGCCAAGCTGAATGCGTTTGAGTTACAAATTGATGTGGATACGGTTTTGGAGCCCGAGTCAAATGGTGGGTGCTCGGCGACGCCCAGTGTTCCGTTCCAAACAACGGTTTTGCAGCATTTAGATAAGTCTCCCCACGCCCTGCTTGTCTTTGGTCCAATGTCAAACGCGCTGTGGTCGTTTGGAATGGATGATGCGTCGACAAACTTGTGCGAAGAATCCAGATCTTTTGCAATCGCAACATCACGAGGCAACAAAATTTTACCCGCGAAAAGGTCAAGCAATTCCTTCGCTTTTGGAACGTAATCTTGCTCAAAAAGTGACTGCCCAACAGATAATCGTGAGGCGACAAAAAATGTGTGCGCCATTGCACCACCAATCGCCATGAAATCAACTTTGGGCAGCAAGTTCTCTAAAATTGGAAGCTTTGTGGAAATTTTAGAACCGCCAATGATCGCCAGAAACGGGCGCTCGGGTGCGTTTAATGCCCGCGATAACGCGCACAACTCAGACTGAAAGTGCAAGCCAGGGTACGTTGGCAGATATTTGGCGACGCCGACAACGGACGCGTGCGCGCGATGAGAACAGGAAAACGCTTCGTTTATGAACAATGTCCCCAGGGACGCAATGCGCCGAGCTAGTTCATCGCTGCAGTCCTTTTCTCCCGGCCATAAACGGCTATTGTCCAAAAGGATCAGCGTCCGTTCAGGGGCTTCATCTATTTTTTTCGACAAATTCTCGTCAAATAAACCGAGTAACAATACGTCTTGCTCAAGATAGCGCTTCAGATCGTCAAGAATCGGCGCGAAAGAGAATTGTTGAGGATCACTTTCACCTTTTTTGGGGTCCCTGAAATGAGATATCAGGATTACTCGACGAGAGGAGAAATATTCTACAGTTTTTTTTACGGCCAAAACGCGCATTGGGTCCAAAATATTACTGCCTTGCACCGGAACATTAAAATCGACGCGAATGATGACGCTGTTTCTTGACATAGACACTTCTCGTTGAAATGGATAAAGTAGAAAACAGCGACATCGTATCAAAAAAGCAATACGCGTGAAATGTTGGCGCGCACGAAGCTTCCAGACTAATCACATCTGAAATGCAGGGAATAAAACCAGCGCCAGTAAGGACGAACGACTGTCGACACCTAATATTTAATATAGGAACCCTATAGAAAGCGTGATTAAGCGACGCCTTGTCTCGCCTGATTGACCAAACTGTACAAGCGTGGAGTAAGCATTAAAAAGTCCATAAGTATGTCAAAGGCATCGACAAATTCTTGTGCATTCTCTTGAGACATTTCAACTTGCCCGCTTCCATGATTGAATAAATCTGCTTTAAGTTTCGCGCTTGCAATTTGGAGTGCTTCGAGAGTGGTGACATGCGTAAAGTCGAACATTTCGGGTTCAGACACACTTACAGGTTCAGGCACACTTATTTCTCTTTCGAGTTCACTTGCAGAAAAAAACGGCGCGGCCATGTCTATCATCGCAATGATTGCGTTAAAATGCGAGATATTTTTGTCGCATTTTGCCAGTTTACTATTGAGCGCAGCTAGTTTCACATTTTGGCTAACTTTCGCCTTTTTCTTGATACTCACACGTTCTTCAATCTGACTTTCAAGCTCTGACTTTTCCGACAAATGGCTACTGCGTTGCGCTTCGATTAAATTTTTGTGAAATAGCGCTAATTGGCGCGGTGTAAAACCCTGTTTATTTGTTTGGTCAAAAACTATTGGTTGGCAATTGGCGACACCCCACCCAACTAACTTTCTCATACGATTATGGACCCCGACGTGAAGCACGTTGTTACCATCAGCATTTCTCCAAATTCCGGATTTCAAGTCGCTCACGTGGGCTTTGGCTTTTTCAGCAAATAGGCTAAGTCCCTTCGCTCCGAATGTTAAACATTGAGCAGCAATTTGTATTGGCAATGGCGCAACCCCGTTCAATGACTGACTTGCTCGCTCTAGCATTTGAATACATGACACCCCTTGATCTTTCGCGGCTGGGTTCCGCTGAATTAATGCGACAAGCTGAGCGACGGCTTCTGGATTGTTTGCAATCGCGTTAAGGTACTCAACATCATCTTGACGCTCAATCACGCTGGACATGATTTCGTACGAATTTATTGGTTGGCGCCCCTGTGGAACTGCACTTGCCCGACTTGCGAATTGTGACGACAAATCAACTATCATCGACGTGCTGCCACGTCGAGGGCGAGACGCATCTAGAACGTTCACTTGCATTGCTGCAAGAAGAAATAGCCCACAAAACCCCTTTTTATCCATATTTAAACCCTATAGAAAAGTTCTATAGAGTATTATCTCGCGAAAAGGTTAATAATCAATTAATAAATACAAACTCATCTTGAACAATCCTTTCAAAAAAAATATAATCGGTTCTTCAAGGAGCACTTGACCAATCTTATGGACGCCAAAAGAATCCCCATTCAAATTTGGATTGTTAGCGTATCATCCATGCTCATTACTGCGTCTGCAGCGATGTTTTTCGGAGTATTCGGCCTATTTTTGGAAAGCATGGGAACCTCAACAGACAAAATTGGGTTAATAGAAGGGATCGTTGAAGGCGCCGGGTATGTTCTAAAGGTAATTTCAGGAATCATCAGTGACTATTTGAGTCAGCGTAAGTTGATCTTTGCCATAGGGGCCTTGTTTTCTGCCCTATCCAAAGTTCTCGCCACCTTGTTTTTCTCTTTCTCGGCCGTGGTGATTGGACGGATAATTGACCGAATTGGCAACGGATTACAAGCTTCTCCAAGGGACGCATTTGTCTGCGATCACGCACCGCGGCAAATCATTGGGACATGCTTCGGCATTCGTCAAGGCATGGGGACGCTAGGGGCGATATTAGGCGTTTTACTAGTGTTTGCCCTGCTAGAACATTGTCACGACGACTTTCGTAAAGTTTTCACGGTAGCAAGTATTTTGGCGCTGGGCGCGTTTGTCTTAATTTTTACGTGTCTTCACGATGCGAAAAATCCACCAGCACAGCAGCTATCACAACAGGGAGAGCCCCGTCAAGGATTCTCAATACGAAATGTCATTAAACTTGACCGTCGCTATTGGTGGTTGATGGTGATTGTCGCAATATTTATGTCCTGTCGCATCAGCGAAACACTAATTATGTTATATGGAAAAGCATCGTTTAAATTAAGCAACAGTGTTACCGAAGAAATAATGCTCGTTTACAACGTTTTTTCTGCAATAGCTGCGTACGGAACAGGGCGATTAACAGATAGAATTCGCGCATCTTCTTTGATGCTTGCAGGAACGATCATCACAATGGGATCGCTGTTCACAATGACCATTGCAACACACTTTGTCACATATTTAGTCGGCGTTGTTTTGTGGGGATTGCAGATTGGGTTAATGCATAATGTTTTTTGCTCGGAAGTTTCCAAAATCGTACCACCGCACTACAGAGGGACGGGGTTTAGTTTTTATTACTTGATTATTGCGGTAAGTCTGTTTATTTCTAATACTTTATGTGGACGGCTAATGAAAAGCGGATATGCATTTGCTTATTGCGTGTGCATTAGCGTTATCAGCTGTATTTCTGTTGTAGTCTTTATAAAAAGACACCGTTAGTTTAAATAAATATCTCGATTTTGATTTTTGCCTGTAAGTATAGTACTATACTTATAGACGTTCAGAGCCTTACGATAAAAATGGATGAGCCACTCGATATCCTTCCTTGATATTATTCGTTTGACCCCCAATTTATCGAAGGAAGAAGAAGCACTAGCCTTTCGTCAATGGAAAGCATGCGCTTCTCGGACTGGACGTGATACGCTTGTGCTGTCACTTAAAGCTGGTTATGAAGGTATCGAAAAATGTGGCACGCTGGAACCGCGCAATAGATGTTGAGGAAATTTTTTCCGAAGGGGTATTGGGTCTCTTTCGCGCCATACAATTGTTCGATCCTTCAAGGGGTACCCTATTAGCAACCTATGCGCTGTATTGGATCAGAGCGTACACAAGCAAATGGGTTCGGCGCACCATGTCAGTTGTACGCAGGACAGATAGATTCGGATCGCCCCGCCAGGGTGGGAATTACGTGGTTGCGGATGCTTCATTAGAGCAAAGGATTGGCGAAAGTCGCTGTTTGCTGGATTTAATTCCGGACCAAGCGAGCACACAAGAGGAAAGCTTGTTGATGCGCGACGAATTGTCGAATAAGCGACGAACGTTAAAAAAATCTCTGGGCGTTCTGTCTCGCAAAGAACGCAACGTTATCAGAGCTCGTTACGGCGGAGACACTCTTCGAACCCTGGAATCAATATCTAAATGCATTGGGCTATCCGTGGAAGGAGTGCGCAAAATAGAGATTAGGGCCATCAAAAAATTAAAAAAAGCGGCACAGCATCAGCGTGAAACACGCACAGTTGCATTTGGCTAGGTCGCCAGGCCGTCAAGCGCAAGTACATAGGCTCCCGACTGACTCGCCGGGTGGATTTTTGTAGATTTACAATGCTTTGAACTTCAATAAAACCCGAAGAGTCAGATGAGATATGTATACGTATAATCCTTGCAAACAATGTTTCTGCAAAAATCGACTAATGGTAACGAAAATGGTGTCAGTGACATCATTCTTAAATGATAGACTGGGCCCGAGTGGGTTGTGAGCATGCGCACCGTAAAGCACACGTGCTCATAGGAGTGGACTTCGTTCGTTGGAAAAATCTCGCAAAACTGCAAAATTAAACGGCCTTCGCACAAAAAATGCGCAGCAAATATTTGAGTTTTTTGAAAAGCACGATCCTCGTCCGCAAACTGAATTGATTTACTCTACCAATTTTTCTTTTTTAGTGGCGGTTATGTTATCAGCCCAAGCCACAGACAAATCTGTTAATAAAATTATGGCGCAAAATTTGAAGGCGTTGGAAAATCCTGACGCAATTTTGGCGCACGATGAACAGCATTTAGCCGATTTAATAAAATCCATAAACTACTACAAAACAAAAGCGCGCCATATATATGAAATGAGCAAAATGTTAATCGACGACTTTTCGGGGGAGGTGCCGCTTGTATTCGATGACCTGCTCAAGCTTCACGGAGTTGGCAGCAAAACAGCACGCGTAGTGCTCAATGTGCTGGCTGGCACCAGTGATATTGGCGTTGATACGCACGTTTTTCGCGTGTCTCGTCGATTAGGGCTCTCGCGCGCAGATACCCCCGAAGAGTTGAATGAGGATTTGTACGAAATCATCCCGCAAAATTTTTGGAATCGCGTTAACCATTGGCTTGTTCTGCACGGTCGATATGTGTGCTCGGCGCAAGCGCCTAAGTGTGAGAAGTGTCATGTCCGAAATTTGTGCCCTTGGCATAACGCAAAATCTCTGAGTTCGGACATCTAAAAAAGCGCAGACCAACCGCATACAGGGCTCCCGACTGACGCTCCGGGGAACAAATCCTGATGTTGCAGGCTTTGAGCTCTCAAGAAACCCGGAACGTCAGATGGGATGTGCATACAGGGCTCCCGACTGACGCTCCGGGTGGATTTTTGTAGTTTTACAATGCTTTGAGCTTCAATAAAACCCGAAGAGTCAGATGGGATATGTATAGTAAGACCTTGGCCATTTTCTTTAGAAGGAAAACGAGCCCCGCTTCCTAGCGGATTCGTCTAAAATGCGGGCATTAACGAATTTTTAACTTTTCTCTCGGGGTGCCATCCACAAACCCCCACCCACCCTCATTCTGGGGCTGAAGTCAGCGCGCGAACGGTTTTGCCACCGCACACCTCAATATCAAAAATACCAAGTAAAACGTTAACAAGTCAACCTGCAAATACTTTAAAACTTATTAACAATAGAAATATATTTCCGATTCTCAGACAAACGTCCTGTGACGTCTAAATGGCGCCCCGCCTTAATACATTGCGCAACCGCTATAATTTGCATATTGTGAACTTGTTGTGCGCCCGTAGCCCAATTGGATAGAGCGTCAGACTACGGATCTGAAGATTAGGGGTTCGAGTCCTCTCGGGCGCACCAGGTCATGGTTTGTTTATCCACGCGTGCAAAACCACGCACGCCACCTTACACTGGAGACTCAGTTTTTGAAATTAGGTCTGATGTAAATCAAATTAATTCATGATAGAGTTGCCTACGCTTTCCTGAAGCGGCGAGGGGCCGTTGGTGTTGCAATCGCATAAAATCAAAAGGGAAATATGAATTTAAAAGAACTAAAGGGGAAAAAGCTTCCCGACCTCATTGCAATCTCTCACAAGTACGATATAGAAAACGCGACGACGCTAAGGCGACAAGAGCTGATATTCGTGCTACTAAAAAAAATGGCAGAAAAAGGCGAACCAATATATGGCGAAGGTGTGCTTGAGACATTGCCTGAAGGGTTTGGTTTTTTACGTGCGACAGAAGCCAACTACCTCCCCGGACCTGACGACATCTACGTATCCCCGCAATATATTAAAAAGCTCGGGCTGCGGACCGGCGACACCGTTGAAGGAGAAGTCAGCGCCCCGCGAGACAGTGAGCGCTACTTTGCAATGGCAAATATCACAAAGGTGAATTTTGAAAGCCCGGATCGAACATTTTTCCGAACGAATTTCGATAACTTAACACCATTGTATCCAACAGAAAAATTACACTTAGAAATTCCGCAAGCGCCATCAGACAGCAAAGACAAAAATCATAAAGACTTCACATGCAGAATCATTGAGCTGGTTGCGCCACTTGGAAAAGGGCAGCGTGCGCTTATTGTCGCTCCACCGCGGACGGGTAAGACCGTAATGTTGCAAAGCTTGGCGCATTCAATCGCAATAAACCACCCAGACGCCCGCCTCATGGTGCTTTTAATCGGCGAACGCCCTGAAGAAGTCACAGACATGATTCGCTCCGTAAAAGGAGAAGTCGTAAGCTCAACATTTGACGAACCAGCAATACGGCACGTCCAAGTGATGGAAATGGTCCTGGAAAAGGCCAAAAGGCTCGTCGAGCACGGAAATGACGTGGTCATATTACTGGATTCAATCACTAGATTAGCGCGGGCTTATAACACGGTGATTCCGTCGTCCGGCAAAGTCTTGACCGGTGGTGTCGATGCGAACGCGTTGCACAAACCAAAAAGATTTTTTGGCGCAGCAAGAAACATTGAACACGGAGGGTCGCTCACAATAATTGCGACGGCGTTGATTGACACTGGCTCGCGAATGGACGAGGTGATCTTTGAAGAATTTAAGGGGACGGGAAACGCTGAAATCGTACTAGATCGAAAGTTATCTGACAAACGAACATTCCCAGCGATTGATATAAATAAATCCGGAACACGAAAAGAAGAGATGCTAGTCACTAAAGCAGATCTGTCAAAGATGTGGGTACTTCGTCGACTTCTGGCTCCCATGGGCACAACAGAATCAATGGAGTTCTTGTTGGACAAGATTCGATTTACAAAGTGTAATGAAGATTTCTTTCAAACAATGAACACGTAACTACGTAAAAAACCAAAATATGGCATACACATAGCATCTAGCGTTGCTTTTCTTGTTTTTCAGTTTTACTGCGCTTTGTCGATCGCTCGATCGTGCGCGACAGAAACTCTAACTTTTGAGGATTCTTCATGTTATACAGGGTCACAATTACGGCCGTCAGAGCAACATCAAAAAACGGAACGCCTGTGAGTTTAAACATCCCGCATAAGACCAGTAGCCCAACACAATAGGCGGTCAGCAATGCGAAATAATTGCCATGCTGTTGCATCAGGTTTTCTGGCAAAATCTGATAATTCCCAGCGATGATCTTCGTTAAGACAATGGCTAACATCCCCCCAACAATGGAGCCTAGCGCCTCAACATAACGCAGTCCCTCATCAACACTGGAATTCACTAACCCAAAAAACAAGACACCAATCGAGCTCAGCAAGAAAATCACAGGCATCTTGGTTTTTGATGAAGTTACTTGCTGCACAACGTCTGCCCCATACAGCAAATCTGTTGATCCTATGTTTAAAACACATACTGATATGTACAAAATGAGAATAAATGGTCCAATGCCGTGTGGTAGCATGGCCAAATTTAAAATATTATTTGACGGAGAATATATTCCAAAAATGACGCCGGAAATATAAAAGAACGGAAGCAAAAATAAATATGTAAACTTTATGCTTCTTTTTACAACATCAATAGAACTTGCTGTTTGAAAAAATGTGGGAGAAAACATTATCAACGTGACAAGACTGCTGCACAAAATTGATAATGCAGAAAAATCTACGGTGGACAGTTTTACAACCGGCGTTTTGAAATCAAACGGGATGAAAAAAAACATACAGAGCAGTAAGAACAGCAAAATCGGGACAAAAACGATGCTTATAATGCGCAGTCCCACTTTCTCAGTGCAAGCGAATGCACAACACAACAAACCAACGGATACTCCTATTTTTTCATCTGAAAAGATGTCTAATATCGGAATCCTTGTGGTCGCGTAGTTTTTAATAAAGTGAACAAGAAAACCCAATTGCCACAGAAACCACCCCAAAAACATTAGAGCAAGCACAACTGCACACAACCGCGCCCCCTGGCGTCCAAAGTAGTGGTAAACCACATCTAGCGACGTAAAACAATTGGGGATTGACGCCCTGAGCAAAGCCAACGATGTGGTGTACAACGCAGAGCAAGATATTAAAAAGACTATTATCGCACCAAAAATTCCCGATTCTAAATATACAGAGTACCCAAGAAGCATATTGCTAACCGAAGCGTATGAGGCAATAGATATCCCAGAAAAGTACAGAAATTCCTCGCCACCCTGAGCAGAGATAGAGCATTTTACTCGCTTCAATATAGGTCTAAACATCTCGCTCCTCCTCCAAAAACGTGAGTTATTCTGAACGGCGTTGCTTCCAATGAATCTTGACCTAGTTGCCCTAATATGAACTTTTGGTTTTCAGCAACCATTTTGCGTGCGACTAGGTCTGTCTTGTAAGCAAATTCTGAATATTGGTGACTTAATGCCGTTAAAGCAAGCGAGGCATTGAGATCTGAGGACTCTCCTGATGACTCAACCAACATTGAATGTGTGGCCGCAATTGCATAAATATAATCAAATAACCTTGCGCTTACCCCAAATAACGCATTCAGCTCGTCTAAAAAACGTTCTGGGGTCGACGTAGCGCACATTGCAACATCTTTGGCGTAGGAATGCGCCAAAAACACGATGCTCGGTTGGTCTTCTGAAATTTGCTCTCGGGCAACCTGCATAAAAACCCCCGACGAATCATCATATACAAAACAAAACACCCGCTTTTGGGCACAAAACAGCGTCCCACTCTTCGAAAGCTTTATTTCTCGAACGATAACGACAACCGGAAACTTATGAGCAGATGCTAAAGACGCAACAAGGATTAAACTTGGAAAAAAGTGAAACATCGGAATTTTAATTTCCGAAAAAGAAAACACTGGAGCGTGCTCAAGTAAACATAACAGTTCGCTCTTTACTTGTCCTGGTGACGCACCAAATAATCCATGGGTCTGGATGTACTCGCTGGAAATATCAGAAAATACACAATGCAAATCCTTCAGTACGCGCCTCTGAACTATCGACTTTGCAACGCCCCAAAATCGTCTGCGCTTCCCTGCAGCGTCAATTTCACAAATTTCCTTGGGCCAAATTTTTATGTTCGAACCAACAGGAACCCTCCCTGTTACGTCGTTATCCAAAAAATTCGAAGTTTCGACTAAAAAGCGAGCTAGCCCAAATATTGCGGCGTCCTCGTCCGGTAGATTGGCGTCGCCGCGGGACTTTCGGCAATACTCCGCCAACCAAATTGCACGAAGCTGGCACGAACGGTCACTAATCATCGGATCAAATAAATGGTATTCCTGTTTGTTTATAACAACATCGTGGAAAACCCGACCGTAATCTATCACGCATACCAGCAACTCATCAGAATAAAGCCCTGACAGCTCACTCAGTTCTGTTGCCATCTATAAATCGGCACAACCTTGTTCTTAAAATCCACCCCTGATATTGTAATCGATGATGTGCTAAAAAAGCACGGATTTTAGTTAAATGCGGGAGAACATATGGCTTTCACAGCGTAATCAAAACTGCGTAGCCGGGGTAGTTTTATTCTGCACGAGAGCGGTTGTCCCACTTATTGTTGATGTACACCTGCTGGCAAATAGACAGCACGTTGCTTATCATCCAATACAGAACCAATCCTGCAGGAAATGACGAAAACATAAACAAAAAGAGGATCGGCATAATGTACATCATTTTTGTCTGTGCCGGTTCCGATGGCTGAGGCGATAACTTTTGCTGCAAAATCATCGTTCCACACATCAACAACGGCAAGACACCGATTTGCAAAAATGATGGAACGCTCCACGGTATCAGCCCAAATAAGTTGAACAATGACGTCGGATCTGGAGCAGACAAATCTGAAATCCATAAGCCCAAGGGGGCATGTCGCATTTCGATGTTGATCGAAAAGACTTTATACAAGCAGAAAAATATCGGCATTTGTATCAACAATGGCAAGAATCCTGATATTGGACTCACTTTTTCTCGGCGATATAATAACAACAACTCTTGCTGGAGTCTTACTTTGTCGTCGTTGTAGCGTTTTTTTAACGCAGTAACCTTGGGTTGTAGATCTCTCATTTTCATCATTGAGCGCTGAGATGCCATCGACGTAGGGAATAAAACGACTTTGCTGAGGATCGTTAGGATTAATATTGCTAAGGCTAAATTACCAACAAATGAATGAATAATCTGCAATAGATAAAACAACGGTTTTGTAATGAAATATAGCCACCCAAAATCAACGGCGAGATCAAACTTCTTTATGTGATATGTCTTCCTATAATGATCTAGAACCCTCAGGGATTTGGCTCCCGCAAAAAATTGAGTAGTGAATTCTATGCTCGTTCCGTCCTTAATTGATTGTAGGGGGCCCATTAGGCGACAACGCTGAACTCCGTACATATCATCTCGAAATATACTAACTTGTGATGGATGTTTTATTATAAACGCTGTCAACCAATACTTGTTGGTAAAACCGCACCATCCATCAGACCCACTGGCGTCCAATCGCTTACCTGAACCGCTTTTATTTAACTTACTTATGCTAATTTCTTCGAGAACATTGTCGAAATATCCAATGCCTCCTTCATGCACAGAAGAAGACGTTGTTGAACCGACTTTCTGGATGACCTCACTTTGTGGCGCGATTTTTATGTCTGCGCCGGTGTTATTGGTTACGTGGTCTGTTATTGTGAGCATGTAATCCTTATCGATAGAAAATGTGCGACGTATTTTTAAACGATCGCCCCACTCGAGTATGACCGGATGTTCAGGGTCAAGCTCCTCGCCATCAACAAGAGTCCAAATCGCATCGCTGCTTGGAACTTCAACGTTCTGTTTGTCTGTGTGCCCTATCCAGCTCACTTCTGCATAGCACCGCTCTCCCGAAGGACTAAGCAAATCCACTGGATCGCTATTAGATGCCGTCGTTTTTTTATATTTTGCTAAAGACCAATCGTCTAATTTTGCACCATTTAGGCAAATAGATCCGACCACACTGTCGCTCTTTATGCGCACACGCGGCGCCAGCTTCAGCGCCTCGTCCCTAGGCATCTCAACCTGCGGGGAGTCAAGAAAAACAGGTTTCTCTGGCTCAGATAATTCCCTTACGAGAGGGTTCACGCTTTGAGAAGGAGAAGATAGATAATTGAATCCATATAATATTGCAAAACACAAGCCAAACGCTAATAGCGCGCTTCTCGTTTCAGACATACCCTCGCACATTCCACCTCAAGCTTTGGAAAAGATCACAAGCCACGTGTGTATAAACAGCAGCGTCCAAATCCTTAGGCGAAAACCCTATATGTTCAAAAAAACCGATAGGCCATAGTACGGCAAGTTATGTGTCAGCGCAACTTTGTGAGAAGGCCCTGGTCAATTCGCACAAAACGATTGTTTCGCTCTTAACGGAGCCTTAAAATGAACCCGCAGTGTTCGTTTGCCTTCAGGCGCGATTGTGACAGAAGAAGTTGCAATATTAGAGATTGCCATAGTCGCATTTCTTGCATTGGCTAGTGGCTTCGTTTTCACGCACCTTAAACAGCCTGCGATACTTGGTTATGTCCTCACTGGGGTTATTTTAGGCCCGTCCTGCTTCGCGCTCATTCCATCAAGGGAGCCAATAAAAATGTTTGCGGAAATTGGCGTGCTGATGCTTTTGTTCGTCATTGGCATAGACCTAAACATACAAACGTTTAAAAAGCATTTACTCATATCTAGCTATTGTGTCGTTATGCAGGTTGCTGCTGGGTTGTTGATTAGCTTTGTTGTATCCATACCGTTTTCATGGCCCATGTACTTCACCGTCGCGCTAGGATTCGTAGTCGCGTTGTCTTCGACAGCTGTTGTCGTCAGTACATTGGAACGCCTTAACATGGTCCAGTCCAGCGCAGGGTCGCTTACCATTGGAGTGTTGATTGCGCAAGATATTGCTGTGATACCAATGATCTTAACATTAAAGGCGCTAACGGGTGGTGGTGGAACTGGAGCGGTTATTATTGCGAAAATATTGGTCGCAATCGCGTTCATTGCACTGTTGGTTGGACACCTAAGTCGCAGTAATAGCAAACTGAACTTCAATTTTGAAAATATTTTGGGGAACAACAAAGATTTGTACATGCTCACCAGTCTATCGATTTGCTTCGCAGCCGCAGCAATCGCCGGGGGAGTTGGCTTAACAGCACCGTACGGAGCATTTTTAGCAGGATTGGCCTTGGGTAATTTAAATGAAAAGGGAAATATTTTTGCTGAAAGTATTCGTCCAATACAAAAAATCCTACTTATGGTGTTTTTTTTATCGATTGGTTTGTTGCTAGATTTGAGGTTCGTGTGGAATCACTTGGGCATTATCTGCTTATTACTACTTGTTGTAACTATCGTAAAAACAGTCGCGAATATTGTAATTTTGCGCATATTGCATGTGAAACTTGTGCAAGCATCTTTTGTCGGAATTGCGTTAGCTCAATTGGGCGAATTTTCATTCTTGTTAACAACAGCGCTAGAGGAACAACATAGCAGCTCGTTTGAATTTGCGGAAAAATGCTTGATTGCGTTGACTGTTTTGTCCTTGGTCTTCAGCCCGTTTTGGATGAAGATGACAAATCGACTTAATGTTGTAACAGGATTGAATTCTATCGATTCGTCCAGGGATCTCATGCTATACCTCTTCGGACGGGCGCTGCAGATCACAAATGTTCGCACGCGTCAGTTTGTGAATCTTATTTCATTCGTGTGGCGTAAGGTTCCATTTGTAACGGACCCCCATCAATCAACAGATGAAAATGCCAAGATGGATGAAGTTGAGGGGAATGGGTTTGAAGAGAATGCCCCTGAAGAAAGTCTGCAACAAAATGACATATCCGCTGATAGCAACTCCGAAGCGCCAGATGACCCACTGTCGAGTGCATAATGTGTGACAAAGCGCAGGTCGATGCCATGAGTTGTCTCGCTTCTAAAACGTGACACCTAAGCTGACGCCAATACGAAATCCAAATGGTTTGAAATATGCGGCTGATTTTAGCGACTCGAGTGTTGCTACGTTAAGTCCTGAGGCCCCGTCTTTCACTGCTAATTTACCGCTTTGTGCAAAGTACCTCATATCCAATGCGCGAGTTGAACTTAAAGAAAGAGACGCTTCTCCACCCAGGTATACGTTTTTGGTTAAATAGTAACGGATACCCACTGCGGGCAATAGACCAGTTGCGGTGGCTGGTAGTTCGCCGTTATCAAATAATGTGATCGTTAGTGTTGTATCTTCGCCATCTGGTCCAGCAATGGTCTGAGCAATGGCAGCCCCCTGGCTAAATCCGACAGCATTGTACATGGCACTATCATCTGAAACTTTGTGATATCCGATAAAAGCTTGATTAAATTTAATTTTCATCCACTCGTAACCAATTGAGATATATGCGAGCAGATTAGGAAACACTTTATATCCAACAAGGAGCGCTCCGCCAAATGAAAAACGCGGTTTTGTACTCATTGCGTATGCAGATATGTTAAAAATGGTGTCGACTCCGCCTGGTGTGAACCTTATTACCATTCCGGGATCCTTTTCATTCCTGACAATTTCGGCTGTGTTGTATAAACCAAAGCATTTTAAACCAACATACACATTGCATAGGAACTCGTATCCCCAACCTGCACTTAATCCGACGGACCAAGCGTGTGCAGAACCAGTGAAGAACTTAGCCTGTTGAGCTGCACTCTGTCCTTCGTTACGAAAATATTCATCAATAGACACGTAGTGCTTTGCACCATCTACACTAAAAGATAAACCTGTAGCGGTAGGAGTTGCGTCAACAGAAGATGAAAACAATGCCAAAGCAAGTAAGCGTGTACATTTCATCATGAGATCGCTTCCGTGAACCATATCACCGGAAACTTTACAAAAATTTTACGAAAAGGAACAGTCTTCCACGACGGATGCGACATATTGGCCTTATGTTTCAGCATTACTGCATGAGTATTCTTATGTTAACCATTTATTTAATATGGATGAAATATAGTTGTTATAAGCAGTAGATATCTATTTGTGAATGACTATGTCAAATACACCTTTAATGCAAGCGGTGGCTTCTGAAAACTTAGAATTATTAAAAGTTTTATTGGAGTCGAAGATCACGACGGGAATCAACGCATTTTTTGATGCTGCGGAAATCACACCTCTTGTGCTAGCCATTCAAAAACAAAACGTTGATTTGATAAAGATGTTGCTAGATGGCGGAGCTAAAGACGCTATAAATGTGCCCGTGAAGGTATTAGATGCATCCGTGCCCCCTGTCTGTGTGGTAAAAACGCCGTTGCAATGTGCTATTGACGCAGGAAACTTAGATGTAGTGAAGCTATTGCTTGAAAATGGCGCGGTTGATTCAGAAGCGTCTTCCGCGTAGCTTAGCAATTATTTGTGCCCCGCGACATGTAACTCTTCTGTGATATTGTCTCTTACATTGGAGGTACATTTATAGAAGCTAATGATCGAATATGTCATGCCAGCCACCGCTAACATCTAATTGCGCAACTAACGGTATAAAATCAAAACACCCTTGAGCGAGGTCAAACCTTCCTTCTCGAATCAATATTGAATCTAGAATCTTTTTTAATTCGTGCAAGTACAAGACATCAACGCTTGCGTATTTCAGTTGTTCTGGAGTTAAAGTTGAAGCCCCCCAATACGATTGCTGTTCGTTTTTAGAGATATCTACACCTAAGAGATCTCGACACAAAGCTTTTAGAGAATGCTGGTCGGTAAATGTTCTGGCAAGCTTGGAGGCAACTTTTGTGCAATACACATTTTTAGCGAACACGCCAAAAGCGACCCCGAGGACGCCTACATCAAATCGTGCATAGTGAAAAATTTTTTGTACATGTCCGTTCGTTAAAAGTCCGCAAACATTTGGGGATCTGTCATATATTGGTTCAGGGAAATGCACTAGATGACTAACGCCATCACCACAATTAAACTGAATAAGACACAGACGGTCTCGGTGTAAGCATAAACCCGTAGTCTCGGTGTCCATAGCAACAGATTTTACATCAACAACATCACTTGGAAGATCGTACGTATATAAATAGGTCTGCATTTTCTTTTATCTAATTAAGGCACATCAACAACACGTTCTCCACCCAAGACATGTACATGAAAGTGTGGAATTTCTTGACCACCATCACATCCTCTTCGTGATATCAATTTAAAGCCTGTTTCAGTCAAATTCTTCACGATAATTACATGTCTTACGAGTGAATAAAAACCTACTATCTGCCCTACGTTTGCGACTGTGATGAAATCATCAAAAGCTACAAAATTCCCTTTTGGTATTACAAGCACATGTACTTTCGCTTTAGGAGCAAGATCATTGAAGGCTAATGCAAACTCATTCTCAGCGACAAGATCACATGGAAGTGCGCCTTGCCATATTTTATAAAATACATTTTCTTTGTTATATTCGTTCATTGTTTCACGTGAAATCGCGCGTAGCACTCGACGACACCAAGCTAACGATATCATCTAGCTTATTAAAGTCATCGAAATAGATTTGAACACACCCACCGATACCTTTTGAATAAACTTTAACTCGAGCTTTGAAGAAATCTGCCAAAGCGTATTCTATTGCAATGAAATCAGAAGAACGTTCATGGTCTCCGCTTGTAGGAGAATATCGTTGATGCCTAACTAAGGCTTCAGTATCTCTGACAGAAAGATTGTTTTGCACAATCTTTCGAGCGATACTTTCTGGGTCATCGGCTTCTAAAACCGCACGTGCGTGCCCTGCGGAAATTTTTTTTTCGTTTAGCAATTTTTGAACCGACTCAGGAAGCTTGAGCAATCGAATCATATTAGAAACATAACTTTTGCTTTTGCTAAGCATTTGCGCGACATCTTCGTGCGTTCGCTGACAGTCTTCTAGCAAAGACCTTATTGCGACTGCTTCTTCTAAAGGGGCTAATCCGTCGCGCTGAAGATTTTCAATGAGCCCCAGTTGCAAGGCAGTGGAATCATCACATTCTAGTGTTATGGCAGGAATCACTTGTAAATTAGCCCCCAATGCCGCTCGCCAACGTCGTTCACCTGCGATAATTTGATATTTTTCCTCCGATATTTTTCTGACGAGAATTGGTTGAAGAATGCCCTCCTGCTTTACAGAAGCTATTAACTCCGACATGGACGCATCGTCAAAAGATTTTCGAGGTTGGTTGGGGTTAGGAACGATGTACGCCATGTCCAACTCAACCGCGACAACATTTGCCTCAAGAGAACTGCCGTTCATCTCTTTAAATATTGAATCTAAACCCTTCCCCAAGTTACTTTTATCAGACATGATCGCGCCCGCCTTTTTCATGTTTTTTTAAGAACTCTGCAGCAAGATCCAAGTAAGCAAGAGTCCCAGGACAACGAATGTCGTACAATAACACCGGTTTGCCATGAGACGGCGCCTCTGCGATCTTAATATTCCGTGGAATTACCGTCCGAAAGACTTTGCCGCCCAAATTTTTTCGAGCATCAGCCTCAATTTGTTGAGAAAGAGAACTTCTTTTGTCATACATAGTTAATATAATTCCAGAAACTTCAAATCCTTTGTTGAATGTCCTTTTTATTCTAAGCACATTGTTAAGCAGAGACACAAGCCCCTCCAGGGCATAATACTCGCATTGCAGGGGAATTAACACATAATTAGCACAAACCCATGCGTTTAGGGATAAAACGCTAAACGACGGAGGACAATCAATAAAGACAAATTCAAAATCGTCAATACTACCTGCAAGACAATTTTTTAAATATTGTTCTCTCATTGATGCATGACTTATTTCGAATTCTAAGGCTGCCAAGTCCTCAATCGAAGGGATAATCGCAAGGTTGCGAATCGATGTCTCATGAATTACTTCCCGAACAGGTATTTTATCTGTTAGAGCGGAATAAATATTGTTGCGCGTATTCTTTATAGATAAGCTCGTAGATGCATTTCGCTGAGGATCAAGATCTATGAGCAAGGATCTGTACCCAGCAACAGCAACAGATGCAGACAAATTTACGGCCGTAGTCGTTTTTCCCACACCCCCCTTCTGATTGCTCACTGCAATAATCTGCGTCATAAACCCTACGCCAACAATTAGTGTTTCAGAAATGTACCATTTTTAACAAGCGTGATATGCCCTTTCAACCCATAAAAGCAGCCGTTTTACATCAAGCTCTTCAACAACAGGCCCTAACCAAATCCTTAAAGATGGTCTGTTGTGCACATAATTCAAGATACCCGACTCAATCCCATTTGCTTCCAAAAATTGAATCATTCTGCGCAAAAAAGACCAATCTGCGACTCTACCATCTTTCACTATAGTCAAACAGACAGAATTCCTTGCTCTAATATTCTCGTCTGAAACCAAGAAATTAACCCAAGGTGTGCTACAAACCCAATTTTTTACTATGTTATACAAAGCATCAACACGCCTCTTTAAAACCGGAATTCCCCCTATTTTTCGCGCCCATTCCAAATGAAGGACCATATCATGCACAGTAAGCAAGGATATCGTGTTTACCACATGACCATTAAAAAAATCTTCGTTTATAGTTCTCTCCTTTCCCAATAGTGTCCCCCCCCTAAACAACCGCGGAAGAGGATGTGCTGGAACATAATTTATCATTCGCTCTATTGCTTTGTCTGTTAGCACAACAACTCCTAGACCTCCTTCGCCTCCAATACCTTTCTGAAACGAAAAAGACGCCGCATCTAGTTTACTCCACGGAATATCATCACAAAAAACTGTCGAGGTTACGTCGCAAAGAACAAGGCCATTGCGGTCCGAAGCAATCCAATCTACACGAGGCACGATAACGCCAGACGGGGTATCGTGTAATACAAAGACACAATCATGTTCTGGATTATACCGGTGAAATTCTGGCAAAAAACCGATTGGCGCAGAAAACTTATGTACAGGCCTAACCTTTAGTTCATTCGCGACATCATGATGCCAATGATCACCAAATATTCCATAAGATAACACATCAACCGGCCGCACGCCCAACAGATTCCACATAGCAAATTCCATGGCTCCTGTCGCTCCCCCGTTTACAAGTGCCATTTTATGCGCGTCGGGAATACACAAAATACTCCTCAGTAGCGCTAATAATCTACGGACTGCAGCCAATCCTGTTGGACCTCTGTGCTGACGTCCAAGCAACATTCCATCTATTTTAAGATTCGACCACCCAGGAATTTTCCTTGTCGGCCCAGAGCTAAACCGATCATCATCAGGTTTGTTGGGAATATTCATTTTTATAAAGTCCCAAGTTTTTCCAATGGTACATTATCGTACACAAAACAATCAATAGGACACACAAATTTTAGTTTTAGGACGGTGATTATTTACGGAGATCTGATTGATTCGAGTATTAATAATCAGGGGTCTAAATATTGGCCATGGATGTAACGCGGCATTTTCGTCGAAGGTGTTGCCTTTTTGTCACACAAGAAAAATAAAAATTAGTACCGAAGTCATCAAGACTTGTATTATGATCAGTTTCTGGGATGTGATGCCGCGGCGATGCCATGCAAAAACGTGAACAGCCTGAAACAGCTTACAACGCAGACATAAACAGTTTGTGGGGGCATATTCTAGCTGACATTGCACACAACGTGGGGGCAGGGTGCTGCCACAGTTGGTTCGAAAAGGTCTTCCCTATAAGCGTCGCTGACGGTTTTGTACTCATGCGCACCCATCAACGTATAGTGAAAGACCGACTTTTGACACAATATAACCAAGTTTTACTTTCCACTTGGCAAAAATACATTCCAGAAATTGTAGCCATAGATATTATGATTGATTCGGAAAAATCAGATAAGCGGTCCAACGACGGCGAGCGGGCGCAAAGTCTGACCGACTCATCTGAACAAGATGTAGTGTCTGCAGAAAACATCCCTCCAAAAGATCAAGATTACGAAAATCGCTTAGACCCGCGATTTACATTTGAGAATTTCGTAGTCGGAAAGCCAAACGAATTCGCATGCGCAGCAGCTATTCGCGTTGCTGAGTCTACATCAGTACAGTTTAATCCCCTGTTCTTGTACGGTGGAGTTGGGCTAGGCAAAACCCACTTGATGCATGCCATTGCGTGGAACATTTTCAAAAACAACCCAACACGTCGCGTTGTGTACATGACTGCAGAAAAGTTCATGTATCAGTTCATCCGCGCCATTCGATACCACGACACAATGGCGTTTAAAGAGCAATTTCGTTCTGTCGATGTCCTAATGATTGACGATTTTCAGTTCATTGGCGGAAAGGAAACAACCCAAGAGGAATTTTTTCACACGTTCAACGCATTGGTAGATAACAACAGGCAGATCATTATTTCTGCAGATAAATCTCCTTCTGACCTTGATAATGTTGGCGAACGCCTAAAATCGCGTCTGGGATGGGGCCTTGTCGCAGATATTCACCCAACCACATACGAACTGCGCCTGAGCATTCTTCAATCAAAAGCCGAAGCCTTGGGCTTAAAAGTCGAAAAGGACCTATTAGATTTTCTTGCGACAAAAATTTCTTCAAATGTTCGCGAGCTTGAAGGAGCCTTGAACAGGATTATGGCTCACGCATGTTTAGTCGGTCGCGAAATAACCCTGGAGTCAGCGCAAGAAGTGTTGAAGGACATATTGCGCTCAAACGAACGCTTTATTTCAATTGAAGACATTCAACAGCGAGTCAGTGAATTCTTCTGCATCAAAACATCTGATTTACTTTCTTCCAGACGAGCTCGCTCATTAGCCCGTCCTCGCCAAGTTGCCATGTTCCTCAGTAAAGAGCTCACAGAAAAGTCTTTGCCTGAAATTGGCCGTAAATTTGGAGGGCGAGATCACACCACAGTAATTTACGCGGTGAAAAAGGTTCTAGAGATATGCGCACAAGACGCGGAGTTTGCTCACGATGTGGAAACATTACGATCCTCACTGTCAGCGTAGAAATCCACAAATAAAGGGCCTGTCGAAACCTGTCGTTATTTTCATCACTCCCACCAGGATTTCCGCTGTGTTCAGTAGTAGCGGCAGGGGAGGTTTAAACAGGCCCATAAAAGAATAACCCTAAACCTTAACGATCTGCACTTCAACAATTGGCCGTTTGCCGATTTTGTTTTTCACAATTTGACGAACACACTGCACAACAGAACTTGTGTTTTCACTGTCAAAATCTGAGCCTTTTGAAAAAACGTCCTCAATGGACTTCACAACACACTGTTTTAAATCGTTGTACAATTGCCCTGAGCCCATAAGCCCCAACAGTCGGACATTTATCGAAAAAACTGTGTCTTTTTTCAAGCAAAGTGTCACAAAAACTGCTCCCTGCTCAGATAAAACTGTGCGTTCTTGAACAACACTGCCAAAAAAGTCGATCATCCGCTTACCGTCGACTGCCCATTTCCCGCTCTTGACGTTCCCAATGATTCCAGGCGATTCTCCTGCAAGTTGAATAACGCACCCGTTTGTTGGTGTGATCACACGCGGAATGCCGTGTTCTTTAGCAAAGTGTGCCTGCGCAATCAGGTGCCGTGCTTCGCCGTGCACAGGAACAACAATTTTAGGGTTGAGCAAATCGTACATTTTTTTAATTGATTTGCACGACGGGTGTCCTGATGCGTGAATTGATTCTTCCGCGGACGTAATAATATCCGTCCCCGTTTTAGCTAATAAGCTCTGCAATTCACCAATATGCTTTTCGTTTCCTGGAATAACGCGAGACGAAAACAAGATCAAATCGTCTTCTCCCATTTTGATATTAGGGTGGTTCCCTTGAGCGATTTTAACAAGAGCAGACCTGCCTTCCCCTTGCGACCCAGTGCACAACAACAAAACCTTGCCAAACGGCATAGAAGAAGCCGTCTTTTCATCTATCAAGTTCGGAGTATTTTTGAGATACCCAGTCTCCTTTGCGGCAGCGATCATACGCTGTAAAGATGTCCCGACTACGGCAACCTTTCGCCCAGCGGCCTCTGCAGCCAACATCGCCGTCTCGAGCCGCGCAATGTTTGAAGAGAAACATGCGACAGTTATGCGCTTATCTTTATGTTTGGCCACTAGCTCTGTCATGCATTCTCGTGTACGTGCTTCAGAGCTATCATCATCTTTTGTAAATATGTTTGTTGAATCGCTGAAATATGCCAAGACACCATCTTTTCCAATCTGCTTTAGCCGCCGTTCATCAACCTTTTTCCCAATGACGGGGCTTGCTTCAAACTTCCAATCTCCTGTATGAATCAACACGCCAAGTGGGGTCTTTATCGCCATGCATGTGGTCTCTGGAATAGAATGCGTCACGGATAAAGGTTCAACCTCAAATTTTCCGATGTTGATTGCCGCCTTATATTGAAGCTCATGAGTTTCAATTTTATTGCGCCAAGACCGCTCACGAATCTTTTGTCGTAAAACTGCCATGGAAAACGGCGTCCCAAAAACAGGACACTTTAACAATGGCCACAAATATTCAACGGCCCCAATATGATCCTCGTGCGCGTGGGTTATCAGCATTCCAGAGATTTTAACGTTGTTTTTGATGATAAAAGACGGATCCGCTGTCAGCAGTTCGACCCCGACTCTATCGTGAAAGGTGACCCCACAATCGATAATGAGCCAGTCGCCATCATGACCAATTAGGGCGAAATTCATTCCCACCTCATTCGTCCCTCCTAGGGGAATGAAAAACAGGTCATCTTTTGTTGGAAGGTGAAACGCGTGTCCTTGATCGGTGGCGACTGTGCTTTTCTTTTTTCTTTTCATGTTGTTATGTCTCAGGCCTATGCCTATCGTTACTGTGGTTTCTCTGTGGTGTTCCCGGAGGGAATTGAACCCACGACCTCAGGATTAGGAATCCTACGCTCTATCCTGCTGAGCTACGAGAACACATTCCCCTTAGGGCTCATTGTATATGAGTTCAAATTTATACTCAAACGAATGGTCTTATATATATTGTGAGTAGCCCGCTCTTCACGTTTGTGCACGCCAGCTTGAAATGGGTGCCGTAGATGACACATGTTGAGAGCGTTCGTGAGACCTGCCAAACGTATCATGATCAACGCAAAAGAAGGCGTGTATAGCGGACGAACGTTGTATTTGTTGTTCTATAAAATTGAGGGGAATTGTGAAAGATACGATTTTGAAAATTTTTGTCGCGATGTCACACATGTTGCTGGGGCACGAATTCTCATTTGCCTCTAGTTTTACCATTCTGAGCATGTTGAATCACCCCGAAGATCAAGACTGCCAACAAAATCCTTCGCAACAAATGCAGCAAATCCCTTCCATTCAGAGGTATATGGCCCGCTTTCAAGAACTGTCGAGTTCTCCAGAGGCCCGAAGCAGCATAGCAAGTACAGTAGCAACTATTCACGCAGCGATTGCAGAAACGCCACAGTCTACAGCAGATCCAGAAACGCCACAGTCAGCATCCCCAGATGAGTATCGCATCCCTGTAACCCCCGGACGTCGTCCGCGTCGTCGTTTTAAAACGCCCACCGGAAAAAAAGGTTGCAAATCCGGCTACGAAGTGCAGCTGACAAAAAGAAGGCTTGGCAATTTCGACCCTAGACGTTCTAGAGCATGGGAATTGATTACGAATCTTTTTGGTCTGCACGTTTTGCTGCCGGATTTGCTTAAACTTGTGCAATTTGTAGTGGAGCAAGCAAATTTAAGAGAATTAAGACGCAGCGAAAAGCGCAATACGTCTTGCCTTATGCTATTCATAGAGGAGAACTTATCTGCGTTTGAATATCATTTGCCACGGGTGGTTTTGGTAGATAAAAAAACAGGGCAACCATTGCCTCTTTTAGATTCTGGGCAGGCACGAGAAAGATTAGATCTCTCTGATCCTAGTTTTCCGGGCCCCTGATTTCTGCAACATATTCCACCTGACGTTTTGGTTTTCTTGAGGGCTCAACCCCTTGTAAAAGCAGACTTTGTTCCCCGGAGCGTCAGTTGGGAGCCCTATATTTAGAAGAGTGTTGAAGCAACATCTGAGTTCTGGCTTATCCCCTATTGAAATGGTAGCCTTCCACTGTTGATATCGATTGTATAAAGCTTGTTGTGCTTGTCGTCTTGAAATTTGGTGGAACATCTGTTGCAAACGTTCCGCGTATATTGCATGCGGCGCAGCTCGTTATTGACAAATACGTTCGAGATGGCAATCAAGTGGCTGTGGTCACATCAGCCATGGCGGGCGTGACAGACCAACTGAACGGCTATTTGACACAAATGGATGCACTTACGGAAGAAGATGGCGTCGTGCTAGCCGCCGGCGAGCAGGTAACAACGGCACTAATGGCCATAGCCCTGACCAAATTGGGGCATGTTGCGCAATCCTTTTTGGGATGGCAAGTTCCCATAACAACGAGTGCTCAAGCAAGAAACGCCCACATTGTTCAGGTAAACGCAGAACGTATCAAAGACTGCTTGGATGCAGGAATCATTCCTGTCGTTGCAGGCTTTCAGGGCCTAACTGACGATGGGCGCATAACAACCCTGGGGCGCGGGGGAAGCGACACGACAGCCGTCGCCATCGCCACAGCCTTAGACGCAGACTTTTGTGATATATATACTGACGTTGACGGAGTATATACAGCAGATCCTTGTATCGTTCCTACAGCAAGAAAAATTTATGAAATTTCGTACGAAGAAATGTACGAGCTATCATCGTCTGGAGCAAAAATACTCCAAGCTCGATCTGTAGAATTGGCTATGCGACATAACGTTCAGCTCAGAGTATTATCCGCGTTTGTTGACTTACCGGGAACATCTGTTGCTAACAAACAAATTGAAATGGGTGCACAAATGGAAAGGTTAAAAATCACAGGAATTGCACACAAACACAACGTTGCGAAGGTTGATATTGAGGCAATGTCCATGGACGTGTTGCTGACGCTATTAGAAAACGCGATTCCGTTTGAATTATTGGCACAATACGGACACGATGGGGCAACTCATATCGCTTTGCTGGTCGAAATGCTGTATGCGGATAAGGTTGAATCTCTTTGCAACGAACTTAAAAGTGCGAAACAGATTTCAGACGGGGTTGTGGACAGAAATGTTGCAGCGGTATCCATTGTTGGCGCAGGAATTGATGCCACCGCCATCCAATCAATAATAAGAATTTGCCATGAGAATAATATTCCAGTAATGTCGCTTTCAATATCCAACCTGAAAATCAGCTTTGTTACCACTAAGCCAAATTTAGAACTTGCCATATTCGCGTTGCACACTGCGTTATTTCCTTTGGAAGAGAAAGGCTATAGGGTTCCCGACTGACTTTCCGGGGAACAGGTCTTGGTTTTGCAAAGCTTTGATCCCTCAATAAACCCGGAGAGGCAGGTGGGATGTGTGCAAAAATTGTCTCGATTTTTACAGTTCGTTTCGCCGACATTCTTATGAACTACAATTTCATCAAATCCTTTCTCACTGTATCTAGTTGGACATTTATTAGCCGCATTTCTGGCGTTGTCCGAGAAATGGTCCTTGCGAGCGTGCTAGGGGCTGGCGTTTTTACTGACATATATTTATTTGCGATCAAGATTCCGAACTTTTTTCGTCGATTTTTCGCAGAAGGGGCGTTGAACGCCGTACTTGTGCCAAAGTTTTCCAGCATGATTGAGCACGACACACCCGATAACGTTCAAAAATTCGCGAACCAATTGTTTTCAATTCTCGCCGTGTGGTTGCTGGTCTTTGTCGCAATATTCGAAGTAGGAATGCCAACAGTCATCAGCGTAATTGCGCCAGGGTTTAAAACTCGCCCGTTCATCACTTCAAACATCGTCTACTACGCGCGCTTGGTTTTTCCATATATTTGGATGATTTCAATGGTCGCATTTATAAGCGGGATTCTGAATTCGCTGCACCGTTTTGCATGTGCGTCTGGGATATCTGTCATTCTGAACATATCCATTGTTTCAGCACTAGTTTGCGGGCAGATTGGAAAATTCTCTCAAGTCGCAATCATGCATATGCTGTGTCTTGGCATAATCATTGGAGGACTACTGCAGTTCATCATTGTCTTGCAAAACTGCAAAAAGCACGGCATGACGTTTCGACTTTCTATGCCCAGGTTAACTCCTGACGTGAAAAAGATTCTCGCAGCAACAGCCCCCGGGATGGCCGGTGCTGGCGTTGTGCAAATCAATGTATTTGTGGACATGGCGTTCGCCTCAATTTTGCCGACCGGCGCTGTATCCTACCTTGGATACGCAGACCGCCTGAACCAGCTTCCGCTATCGCTAATTGGAGCTGCCATTGGAACGACACTGCTTCCTCCATTGTCGCGTCTGTGGGATAGTCATAAACATGACGAGGCACGTGCAGCTCAAAACAAGGCGTTAGTAATCGCGCTTATGTTTGCGATTCCTGCTGCCGCGGGGTTATTTGTGACCGCGGAACCGATCGTACACATGTTGTACGGAAGAGGGGCATTCGATTTAATTGCAGAACACAATACTACAGCTGCTCTAAAAGCGTTTGTTTGCGGGCTTCCCGGTTATGTTGCGGTAAAGATTTTTTCGACAATATTCTTTTCCAATAAAGATACTCGAACGCCGGTAATTATTGCGGGGATAAGTGTCTTACTAAACGTTGTGCTAAACGCGGTTTTAATCAAACCATTTGGACACGTGGGGATTGCCATTGCCACAGCGGTTTCTGCTTCAATAAATGCGTTGCTCAGTGGCTTGGTTTTAAGTAGTCGAAAATTGCTAAGTGTTCAAAAAACGCAATGGTTACAAATCTTGGGGATAATTCTGGCAAGTGTGTTCATGTATGTTGTGGTAGCGGGTGTCGTGGCTCATTTAAACGAGCGCTCGGCAATATGTAAGACGGCGTTTGCTGTCGTTACGGGGCTGTTCACGTATGTGATCAGCGTCTGTGCACTGTACCGCAAGTATTGCGTGAAATGATTGTCAGACAGGATTAAGCACAGGTCATTACCAAGCCTCACTAATCGTGTGGCAAAAGCCAGCGTGCTCTGCCAATGCTCAACAATATACATATCCCACCTGACGTTCCGTCCTTCTTAAGAGATCGAAGCCTTATATCAGCAGGATTTGTTCCCCGAAACGTCAGTCGGGAGCCCGATATACTTGGCCGTGTTTCTTGTCATTTCGGCAAGGAACATGCTATACGAACCCAACGTCCCGAATTCGTTTGAATCCGTTGACGCACCTGTGACACAATAAGGTCATGAGGGGATAATTACAAAAGAAGTGTGCGAATGAGTTGTCATAGGGTAACCAGTTGTATTCTGACTTCTGTTTTCGGGATAGTCGCTATCATATTGGCTCTTGGTGTAATCACTGGTTGGTTTACCAAGGATGAAGCTGTCATAAAAACCCACGGAGTTTCGGTTCGGTGTATAATTTCTGACTATGCATGTTGGACAATCAATATTAAAAATGAAACGAACAGTCTTAAAGATATTCAGGAAAAGCGGCAGGCAGATAAACAAGCTGTAAGAGATATTCTTGCGTCGTGGGGCTTGAAAGATTGCATTGTTGATGAATCTTTCAAAGTAGAAGATCAGCACAGGTACGCTTATAACTCTGACACCATGCGATTCGACCTTACCGATTCAATTACAGTCAAAAGCAAGGATGTTGCAAAGGTGCAGAAAGCTATTATTTCTTTCACCGAATCGTTGATGTCGCAGGGCATTCGCGTTAATAACAACGTGCGGTATTTCTACAGTGATTTGAGCCAACTTAAGTTGGAATTGATTGAAGAAGCGACTATAGACGCAAAGAATAGAGCCGTGCATGTTGCACAAACGATGGGCTACAAGGTCAAGAAACTTGGCTCAATTGATACTGGCATATTTTCAATTACGTCAGCTGCCACATCGGATTCGCTTAAGAATGATTATTCTGAGGGCGAGGGCGCTGTGAATAAAAAGGTACGCGTTGTCGTGCACGGAACATTTAAGGCTCGCAGTAATTGAGGCGTATACATATCCCATCTGACTCTTCGGGTTTTATTGAAGTTCAAGGCCTCGCAAAATCGTGATTTGTTCACTGGAGTAGTCGGAAACCCGACAGTCTTGATCGCGCGAGTGTTATGGTATTAACTGTAGTGGCGTGTAAACCCTTCCTTGCTCGGCTCCATGAGTGCCTCCCAATCCAAAATGTATGGCACTTTTGCCGGATTAGACGTTGGGACAGAAAAAGTAAGTTGCGCAATCGGGCGCTTAAAATATGATGAAGAGTCCACAAGCCCCCAGATATTGCTAGCTGGTTTCGGTCAAAGGGCGTCCCGAGGCGTTAATTTATCAGGCATATCTGATATGGAAGCGCTAGAAGATACAATATTGAATGCTGTTTATGCTGCAGAAGAAAGTGCGCAAAGAAATGTCAAAGAGGTATACGTCAACATCCCAGCGTCACTCATTCAGACGCGTAAGGTCATGACAAGCTTATCCCTGTCTGGACAAAACCCCATTCAAGCTGGACATATTCGAAAATTGCTGAGTTTATCTCGAGATGTGCAAATTGACGAGAATCAGTACATTATCCACGTGTGGCCATTGTCGTACACGTTGGATGACATGGTGAACATCAAGGATCCAATAGGTATGATCGGGCGGGAATTGTCTGCGCTTTGCCACGTCGTCATCGCAAGCAGGTCGTACATAAAAAACCTGACGCATTGCATTGGACGTTGCAATTTGGACGTTGCGGGAGTCGTTGCGGATTCGTACGCCGTTGGGTTAGCGTGCCTGACAAACGACGAAGCTGAACTTGGAGCGACGATCGTAGATATTGGCGGTAAATCCACACAAATTGCGTGTTTCAATCGCGGAGACATGGTGGGCCTGTGGAACGTTCCCGTTGGGGGCTACCACATTACTTCAGATCTTGCCCGAGGGCTGTCAACAACACTGTCGCAAGCCGAACGAATGAAATCACTCTATGGGAGTTTAACGTTAGAAGATAAAAACTCAGCAGAACAGGTCCCCGTTACGCAAGTCGGCCAAGCGGGTCCCAACATAAACTACGTTCCCAAACAAGTCATATACGACATAATTAAAGCTCGAGTAGACAGCATTTTTGATCATGTCCTGACACATATGGTAAACGCCTCTAAAGAAATCAACCCTGTAATTTTTCAAAAGATCCTTCTCACTGGTGGGGCCTGTCAAATGCAAGGGATACTGGAATTGTCACATGCCAGATTTGATGCAAATGTGCGCCTGGCTCCTCAAGTTGGAATATTGGGGCAGAACAGCGTGTTGCAGACGTTGTCATTTTCGACATGTGCTGGGCTGTTACATTATGCTGTTCAGGACCAAACTGGACAGGTGCGAGACAAACGAGCGCGCACTTTTTGGCAGAGACTTGCCGCATGGTTGGCAGACTATAGAGCTCCTGTCTGATAAATGTTGGTGTTTAATAGAATTGTTAATGGCACTGAAAAATATTTTTATTCTTAATGTTTTTTTAACTGTTCATGGGTTGACTTGTTAACTGTTTAACGATTACGTTTGATATTGAGGTGTGCGGTGGACAAAACCGCTTGCGCGCTGACTTCAGCCCCAGAATGAGGGTGGGTGGGGGTTGGGGACGGCGTCCCCCGTCAAAAGTGTTAAAAATTCGTTAATGCCCGCTTTTTAATAAAACCCAATTGTCGTTATTTATAAGGCTCCCGACTGACTCGCCGGGTGGATTTTTGTAGTTTTACAATGCTTTGAACTTCAATAAAACCCGAAGAGTCCGATGGGACAGGTATAAATAATGCCAGCCTTCAGAAAGATATATGGCTCCCGGCTGACATTCCAGGGAACAAGTCCTGATGTTACAAGGCTTTGAGCTCTCAAGAAACCCCGGAACGTCAGATGGGATGGATATAATCCTCGCCACAGCCCGTAATGAAAAGATACAAATCTGCATTTCGTCTTTACAATGCCCAGAAGCAGGTACTACAGTACAAAGGTGGACCGCCCCGCGCATTGCGGGCAGGATGAAATGAACGCAGGTTGTATGTACTCGTTTTTTAGAAAAACCATCCCCATCGGATCAGCACAAAATAGCCGCAGCTTGTCACTAATATTCAGCGTGTTGATATTCTTGTTGTCGTTCGTCGCTGCGTGCGTATTCACATTCAGCCACGGCTTTCACAATTGGGGCAGTAGCAATTCGCTGAAGCTCACAGTGGAAATCCCCGTTAATGTGCGTTCGTCGAATGAGCACGCTTCAAATGTTGAGCGGATTGTTGTTGAGCTAAAAAGCGCGCCGGGTATAACAAACGTTCAGCGAGTAGATCCCGAAAAACTCAAAACGATGCTCAAAGTTTGGACAGGCGACACGAGCGCCAACATCGACTTCCCCATACCAACGCTACTAGACGTGGAGTTTGACAGCGCGCAGCCCGTTGACATCGACACCCTCAAACAGCGGCTAAGAACGATTTCACCTGATGTAACTGTCGAAAATCACAATAGCTGGGCTCAAAAATTGATGATTTTCGGCAGAAGCTTAAAACTTGTAACCATCCTGATTGGTTCGTTCATATTGTTTTGCGCTGCCGTTATTGTCATATTGGTCACGAAGTCCGCGCTTCAGGCATATTACTCAACGTTAGACATATTGCGCCTACTTGGCGCCAAAGACTCGTACATCGCTAAAATTTTTCAAAACCAAGTGCTAAAGTCGTCGTTTTACGGGGGGCTTTACGGCGTTCTCTTCGCCGTCCCAGCCGTATACGCATTCATGATCGTGATAAAGCGGCTAGGGCTGGAAGGACTGCACTGGAACGCCATGCTGTGGCGGGTCGTCGCCGTCGTCGCGACAATCCCGTTTGCCGTGGCGTTGCTCGGAGTAATTGTATCGAAGGTCACAGTCCTCGTGCATTTGAGGATACTGGACGGCAAGACCCGCTCGTAGCCCCCCGCCGCCTGGCGCTAATTCGCTTCAACGGCAGGAGAAACGATTGGGCAGTGCCGGGCCTCGTTATATTACATCATCATACGTAACGTCTACATCAAACCACTTCCTAAAACCCGGTTCACCTCCATCCCTTGCAAAATCTACGACGTCTATAAACTCTTGAACCTTGTCCGTTGTGATCTTCCTAATCATAGAATTTTGCACTGCCTGCGGCGAAGAGCCTGCGACCCCTTTAAAAGAAATTGCCGATTTTCCGCTGTCATCACCAGCTGACAAAACATCACGAATAATTCTATTTCGGTCTCTCTCTGATATATCCATGATGTGCTCGTCCGCGATGCTGCCACGTTCAGAATCCAAGTGAAATGGGATCTTTACAAACGCGCGGATGAACTCTCTCAATTCGACTTCAAACTTTGTGCGCGCAGCGTTCCCTGGCACACCGATGTATTCCCACACGGCTTTATAATCTGGATCCACAGAAACCCCACCTGCGCCATAAGGAGGCGTCACACCATGGTATTTGTCATAAAGATCTTTTATCGAATCGTATAACAGTAATATTGCATTCCCATTTGTTGATATAACCGCTTCTAGCTTATCTTCTACGCTCACAGGAACGCCGCCACCTGATGTACTATCGTAGGTAGGTTCGCAAAAGCCAAGCGTGGCAAAAGTCTGACCAGGGACAACGCCTTTTCCATTTTGAAGATCGATTACCAGTCGATACCATTCCACCATGGTAGAAATGTTATACATATCGCCAAGAACGTAATGTAAGCGGCCGAGTTCAGAGTCGCAATGGTATGCGTCCCAATAATCCGGACACGACACTTTCGCATCCAGCGACCCTTTAGGACTTTTTTCATCATCCTCATACTGCTTGACAGCTGCTGCCATGAATTTTCGTCCTGCATCCACATCGACTGGATCTGCTTTTATGCCTGCTTTTATGGCCCTATCCCAATTTCCCAGGCTAATCATAACTCGGCCAAGTGACGGAAACGGCACAATATGTGTACTTCCTTTACTTTCGATATCCGACAGCATGCTCACAAACGCCCCGAGTTCCCTCTCTCGCGCCTCTCTCTCCTGCAACAGCGTGCTAATACACTCCATGTGTTGGCAAAAAGCCCCCGTCTGGGGAATAATGCGACAGTCAAGCGCTCCAATTTTATCAAGTGTGTCAATACAAAGACGCGACACCCTATTCATCTTCTCAAAAATTTCCGGTCCCCGCGCTCCCCTGTCACCCAGCCTGCTATGCGCCATTCCTCGAAAAGCTCTAAACAAATCAGCAAACACGCGACGGCATACTGTAAAAAACTCTCCCACAGAACGAACCTTATCACCTTCTAGAAAACGAACGAAATCCGCTTGATCTTTCAACGCATCCTTGGGTATACGCATCTCTAGCCCGTCGACTGCCAGTTCCTTATTGGTTACCAATTCAGCAAGGCGGTCATTATAATTCTCAAAATCCCAGTTTTCAAAATCCTCCTGCGTGCCCGGGTGAACTGGCAAACATGTATACTGGGAGATAGGCGGAGAATTGATGTCGTCGAGAGACGCGACAAGGCCATTGAGAGAATCCCGACCCTTTTCGCTGAGCGGCACTGCACCGTGCATTGCATACACAGCAACTACACATAACCCGAAAACCTTCCTCTTCATTTCTCAACCCTCCTCAAAGTTACCCGCCCACAAAAACAGGGGGCGGGCGCAAAAACCAGGGGCAGTTAATCATTAAAACTTCAGATTTTCAATGTTTTAATTTTAATGAGAGATGAAATACAGCAGCAGGTTTACCCTTTACAAATGGCGGGCATGCGCGTGTTTGAGGGCACAGTAGGTGTCCCGATCAGCGAAACTAGCATGCAGGCTTAAAAGTGTTTTTCGGGGGAGTTGTAGCTGTTTAACTTTCGAAGCCAAGAGTGATCAATAGAAGAGACACTGTCTCCATGCCTTGTAACATCAGGACTTGTTCCCTAGAGCGTCAGTCGGAAGCCCTATATTGTAATAAGTTGCGTAACTAAGCCTTTAATGTTAGACAGGGCTGTTGTGCTTTTTCGACTCCCATAAAAATGAAGTTCCTCGATGAAGCAAAAATATTCATAAAATCCGGAGATGGCGGAAACGGATGCATGAGTTTTCGTCACGAAAAGTTCATCGAATTTGGCGGCCCAAACGGCGGAAACGGCGGGCGCGGGGGCGATGTGTTCGTAGAAGCCGTACATGATTTAAATACGCTAATCGACTACCGCTACCAGCAACATTTTAAAGCCGCAAAAGGAGGCAACGGGGAGGGATATAACCGAACGGGCGCGTCCGGAAATTCCATTACCCTAAAAGTCCCCGTTGGAACACAGATTTTCGAAGACGATGGCGACACATTAATTGTAGACATGAATATTTCTGGCGCTAAATTTTGTTTACTAAATGGCGGCGATGGAGGATTCGGAAACGAGCACTACAAGTCTTCAACCAATCGAGCCCCACGGCGCGCGGATGCAGGTTGGCCTGGGGAAGAAAAACGGATTTGGTTGAAGCTTAAATTAATCGCAGACGTGGGACTTGTTGGATTGCCCAATGCGGGAAAATCCACTTTTCTGCGAGCAGTTAGCCGAACGACCCCGAAAATTGCCGACTATCCGTTTACCACTCTGCACCCTCAACTTGGAGTAGTTCGTTCCTTCGATTCTGAGTTTGTTATTGCCGACTTGCCAGGGCTAATAAGTGACGCAAGTCTTGGGCGCGGGCTAGGGCACAAATTCCTTAAACATACAGAACGCTGTAGTATCCTGCTGCATATTATTGATTCGGCGCAATACGACCCGATTGCGGCGTACCGAACCATCAGAAACGAGCTTCGTATATACAATCCTATTTTGGAGGCTAAGCCAGAACTTGTTGCTTTGAATAAGGTTGAATTGCTAGACGCAAACGTTGCAGAAGAGCTTGCTAGGAAGTTTAAACAAATCGGCGTTGACCGCATATTCCCAATATCTGCCGCTAGTAAGGGGGGCATACAGCCTGTCATTAGCGAGCTGCAGCGCACCATTGCCTCTACACGACAATCTATAGAGCTCCCGACTGACTTTCCGCTAAACAAGTCCTGATGCAATATGGCTCCCGACTGACTCGCTGGGTGGATTTTTGTAGTTTCACAATGCTTTGAACTTCAATAAAACTCGAAGAGTCAGATAGGATATGTATATACATATCCTATATGGTGTTCTGGGTTTCTCGATGGCTCAACGCCCTGTAAAAGCAGGCTTTGCTCCCAGGAACGTCAATCGGGAGCCCTTTAACAGGCGGGCTTTTGTTTCGTAGGGTCAACATTGTAGGCAATCGAGACGACACGCGCCAATCACCTCTTCAGTCGCTTCTGTATTTTTAAGAGCATCACTAGTAGAATGTAAGAACGTTTTGGCCAAACCAATTACGCGATGTCTTCAAAAGGTAATGACCTAAATTGTTCCGTATACAATCTTTTGGCCATGTCGTTTCCGGTGATTTGTTCAATCTTCTCGGGGACGTTCATGTTTGTGTTGGATCGGATATTTTTGGCCCATTATTCGTTTGACGCAATGAATGGAGCCACGTTTGCGCACCAGGTCACAGACATAATTGTGCTCCCGCTGCTGTCCTTTGCGGCAATATCGGAAGTCTTCGTCGGGCAGTTTAACGGCGCCCAGCAATTCAAAAAAGCCTCAGACCCAATTATGCAGATCGCCGTCTTTTTGCTTTTGGTTTGGCTCCTAATTTGCCCGTTAGCTTTGTACATACGCAAATTTTTTATCCCTGAATGCGTTTGGTCTGAGGGCAACCCTTACTATTGCATCAGCATGGCGATGATCCCGTTCCAGATTCTGCAATCTTCTATTTCTGCCTTCTTCATAGGAACAAGACGCCCCAAAATCATTTTATTTGGAACGCTAACTGCAAACGTTTTAAATTTTTTGATGGATTACCTTTTCATATTCGGAGTCGGTCCGTTTGCTCCAATGGGCGCGAAGGGCGCAGCGCTTGCGTCGCTAATAGCCACGGTGACTTCGGTGATTATTCTCGCCACGTTGTTTTTCAATTCATACAATTCGCAAAACTACGATAGCAGGCACATGAGCGTGGATTTCGTGATTTTGAAAAGGAACATTTTGATTGGAGCCCCGTACGCCTTGAGCGAATTCGTTGAAATGGTCGTGTGGATGGTGTTGCTGCTGTTCTTAAAGGAAATTTCGATGGATGCAGTCATATTGCAAAGTGTCGGTTGCACTCTGTGGGTCTTTTTCGCGTTTATATCAGAAGGATTTCAAAAAGGCGTAATGGCGCTTGCATCAAATTGCCTAGGCGCAGGAAAGGATATTTTAATACGAAGACTCGTTCGCTCAATGCTGTGGATCACATGCGTCTTTGCGATATTCTCTGCAATTCCCCTGTTGATGTACCCTGAGCTCGTTGTTAGGCTCGCGTTTAAAATTACCGAGGCGCCATTGGTCGCGGATTTCAAGGTTTTGCTGGCACTGTTATGGGCGTCATACATCATTTTGCTGCTTTCTCACAGCTGCCTTGGCGGAATCTTGAGCTCGGGCGGCGACACAAAATTCGTGACTTATGTGAAGATGTCATCTGTGCTTACGTGCTTAATTATTCCGGTCTGCATCTTTTATTCGATGAAGGAACTGACTGCGCTTACGAGTTGGTGGTTGGTTATATTTCAATACATATTCAATGGCGCATTCTTTTACACTAGGTTTAAAAAAGGCGCGTGGAAAAACGTCATAATCAACTGAAAGTGGTGTCGGCGTCGCAGTTTTTTTGAAAACGACCCTCTTCACAATCTGGCACATTGTTGTTCGAGGCTAAGCCAAAGAGTCAGTGTCAAAGCAGGCACAGAATTTTACCTGTGCCACAAAAGACCGCCTAACTCACACAGTACAATTAATCCGCCAAAAACAACGCAAGCCCCAATCAATTCCTTCCTTTTTAAAATTGAAAATTCTAAAGGCTTGTTTATTTTGAAAAGCAAAAACGTCGGAAGAAAAATCGCGATTACAGACAAAATCATGCCCGCAAAGCTGAGGACTCCGACAAAAGCGTTCGGAACCAAAAGAGCGACCAACAACGCAGGAACAACAGAAAGCGCCGCAGACACGGCCCTATTTCCGTTTTTGTTTAACTTGAATTTGGATGATTCCAGAGAAAGCTCCAAATCCTCCACCAACGCCAACCCCACTCCAACAATAGATGTCCCAATAGCCAGTATTGAAATCGCCAAGACGGTCGCTTTGATAAAAGAAGCGTTGGAAATTAGGCCTAACGCCTTGATGAGCTCGTCAATATCGATGCCTTGGGTCGCCATCTTTTCAAAAAGGACTGGCTGCGTGCTAAAAATAAGCGCGAACACGCCAATAACCCAAAGCGAGTATATCAGAGCCGGAATGATGCTTCCCCACAGGCAGGCGGATTTGATCATCTTGGGGTCGTTGTTACAACAATTCGTTATGGAATGAAGCGAGCCCTGAAACCCAAACGACGTGAACAATGTTGGCAAAATGACGCAAAACCGTGACATTTCTATTGCATGCGTACTTTGAGGAAGCGCCGCAAAGTTAATCTTTGCCACCATGCATGCTATAGCGAAAAGAATAACGACAATAAATGCAAAAAATAGTTTTTTATTTATGTCAAGAATTCGTGGAGATGAAAACACCAAAAGCAAGAATACTCCTAAAGCAACACCTACTTTGAGGGGCTGACTACCAGCGCACAAAACTGTACTAAGGCCGTAAATGTATGCGGATAAAAGCGAAAATTGCAGCAGGCGCAGACTTAGCTTTCCACATAGCGCGGCGCCTTTTCCTGAAAACTCAAGGCCGACTAGCTCAAGGGTAAAACGACAATTCGAGTGTAAATTGAGCTCGGTTCGGATTAAGGCAGAAATGTACGTCATAAACGCACAAATTCCCATAATGAGAATGGACGGGAAAATTCCGATGTGAGCTAAAACGAGGGGGAGGGATATCATGCCGGAGCCGATTGCCGTTCCGGATAGTATGAAGATCGGACGCAGGTTACTTTTCATAAAAAACTCTTCAAACAATAAACGACAAAAGTGTCCATACTCGTTTCTAGAAAATTTATTACGCGAAGTCAAATTAAGCATTTTTTAACTTAATATTGTATTCAGGAACTGGATACGTTTGACGCTCGCCTAGACACATCCCATCTGACACGGCCTACGCATGAGGTACTTTATCGATACATTTGATTAAATGTTTCGCAGGCATCGCATTGCGTCTCATCAGCGATCTGACATATCTGTCCTTTTTATCTTTCGCTTTATCTAAAATTGTAAGCGCCCATTTCCTCAAAACATTCATATTATCTGCGGCGTTGTTGTTCCTTACGCAAGCCTTATCCTCATTAAAACTCACGTCCAAACGCCAGTGTATAGAGCTCCCGACTGACGTTCCGGGGGAACAAGTCCTGATGTCACAACGCTTTGAACGCTCAAGAAACCCGGAATGTCAGATGGTATGTGTATATACTGTTTTTTTGTCGAAATCCGCCTAAAAAGCGGGCATTAACGAATTTTTAACTTTTCTCTGGGGGCGCCATCCACTAACCCCCACCCACCCTCATTCTGGGGCTGAGGTCAGCGCGCAAGCGGTTTTGCCCACCGCACACCTCAAT
>JAIRNK010000002.1 GCA_031258095.1 Holosporales bacterium | reverse complement strand
GAAAACAACCCAAAGTTCAAACGAACATCAATCCGCTCGCTGAGAAAGAAGGCTGGCTGGGACACACGTTTACTAAAACAGATTTTGGATCAAGATTTTTCATGAGGACGCCCTGAGTTCAAACCTCGCGAACATCGCAATTTTTGGGGGCTCTGGTATAATCGCCCTGACGGGTGGTTTCGCCGTTCCACAGGAATGCTTCAATTGTTGAGGATTTTTAATGACTAGATTTGCGAACCGAAATAATGACGAGCTTCGCCCTTTGTCTATTGAGCCGGGGTGTGTGAAAAATGCGGCTGGGTCGTGTTTCATAAAGTTTGGAGACACGCACGTTTTGTGTTCGGCAACCGTTGAAGACAAGATTCCGCCGTTTCTTCGAAATACCGGTCGAGGGTGGATTACTGCGGAATATGGCATGTTGCCGTGCGCTTCAACTGAGCGTACGGAGCGAGAGGCCGTTAAGGGCAGGCAGTCTGGGCGCACACAAGAAATTCAGCGCCTTATTGGCCGTGCACTGCGGGCTTCTGTTGATTTGACGCTGCTAGGCGAGCGCCAGATTAAAATTGATTGCGACGTTATTCAGGCCGACGGAGGGACCCGTACTGCGAGTATTTCAGGGGGATTTGTTGCGCTGGCTCAGGCGGTGCTGTCCCTTTTAAAACGCAGGAAAATGAATAAAAATCCTATTGTTCGCCAAGTTTCCGCTATTTCATGTGGGGTAATCGAGGGGCATGCGTTGCTAGACTTGGATTATGCAGAAGATTCGAATGCGGAAGTTGACGCGAATTTTGTTATGGACGAACACTTGAATGTTATTGAGATTCAGGCCACGGCAGAGAAACAGCCGTTTTCGAGGCAAACCTTCGATTCGCTTTTGACCCTTGCCGAGAAGGGGGCCAAGGAGGTTGCCGACGCGCAGCGTGTTCTATTTCAGTGAGCTGATTTTGGCCATAGTTTGAACGCTAACGCTTGTGCGTGTTTATGGGGAATAGCCCCGTTTTTCGTCGAAATCGCATAAAAAGCGGGCGTTAACAAATTTTTAACCTTTTCGGGGGGGGCGCCGTCCCTAGCCCCCACCCACCCTCATTCTGGGGCTGAAGTCAGCGCGCAAGCGGTTTCGCCCCCGCACTCATCTTTCTCAAGAATAACCGGCAAATAGTTAACAAGTCAACCTACAGCCAGTTAAAAAACTATTAAGAATAAAAATATTTTTTGATGACGAACGCAATGTATACACCTATAGGGCTCCCATGTGAAATGTTGGGATTACCACAGGGTTCCCGGCTGAACGGAGCTTCAGCTGGGATGTGTCACCGTCGTTCGTCCATACTGGCGCTTGGGTTTGTTCCCTGCATTCCAAATGGGAGGAGTATTGCACCTATACACATCCCATCTGACGTTCCGGGTTTATTGAGAGCTCAAAGCCTTGTAACATCAGGACTTGTTTTCCGGAGCGTCAGTCGGGAGCAGTATAGAACAAATGATTGCGGATTTTTGGCGCATCTTTTTGTTAGAACGCCTTATGCCTCCGCAATCGCCCAAACACATTTATACGCTTTCTTGTTCCCGAAACATCAACCTCTCGTGAAATTCGCTCTGTTTGCCAACATTAAAGCTGTCAACCGATCGCAAATATCCCATAACCCTAGTCCAAACCTCGCATTTTTGGCGTGGTGCGTCCGTCCCAAGGTGCTGGCGTTGCGACTCTTCGTCGCAGAGTTCACAATACTCATGTTCTCCTGGCAAGTAACCATGTTGGGGGCAGATCGAGAACGTTGGCGTCACAGTAATATATGGCACGCGGAACATTGATGTCGCTTTTTTTATCATATTCCGGCACGCGTCTGCCGAAGAAATGCGTTCACCCATGTATAAATGCAGGACTGTCCCCCCCGTGTATTTGCCCTGAAGTGGCTCCTGAAGTGTTAGCGCTTCGAAAGGATCGTCCGTATGACCGACAGGCAATTGTGACGAATTTGTATAATACGGTGCGTTACTTGTTCCTGCCTGCAATATTCCCGGGAAGCGTTTTTGATCCTCTTTCGCGAAACGGTACGTTGTTCCTTCCGCAGGAGTCGCCTCAAGGTTGTACAAATGCCCAGTTTGCTCTTGGAAGGCAATCAAATTTTCTCGCATCCGATCCAATACGCGAACGGCCATTGCAGTCCCAAATTCGTCCGCAATATTGTGTTCATCGTTCGTGAAGTTGCGGATCATTTCGTTTATGCCGTTTACGCCTATTGTTGAAAAATGGTTCCTAAGCGTCCCAAGGTACCGTTTCGTAAATGGATACAAGCCGCTGTCAAGATAATGCGAGATAACTCGTCTTTTTATTTCCAGGCTCTGTTTGGCTAGCTCCATTAGTTCGTCTAATCGGCGCATGAGCCCAGCTTCATTGTTCGCGTAAACGTATCCAAGCCTCGCCGCGTTTATTGTAACAACGCCGACGGATCCTGTCTGTTCCGCTGATCCGAACAAACTGTTGCCACGCTTTAGCAACTCGCGAAGATCAAGCTGTAACCGACAACACATAGAGCGAATCATTCCCGGATCAAGGTCAGAATTCACAAAATTTTGAAAATATGGCAGCCCATACTTCGCCGTCATCTCGAACATGCGGTTTGCATTCTCGCTGTCCCATACAAAATCTTTTGTGATGTTGTATGTTGGAATCGGGAATGTAAACACTCTGCCTTTCGCATCCCCCCTGCTCATTACCTCAATGTATGCGCGGTTGATCATGTCCATCTCGGCCTGCAGATCGCCATACGTAAAGTCCATTGCTTTCCCAGCAATAACGGGGTGCTTGCTCGCCAGATCGGCAGGGCAAACCCAGTCAAACGTTAGGTTAGTAAACGGACACTGAGAGCCCCATCGCGATGGTACGTTAAGGTTGTAGATAAATTCCTGCATATTTTGCAGCAAATCATCGTACGAAACTTTATCAATCTTGATGAATGGCGCCAAATATGTGTCAAACGAACTAAACGCTTGCGCGCCCGCCCATTCGTTTTGTAGTGTCCCGAGAAAGTTTACGATTTGCCCCAATGCGCTGGACAAATGCTTTGGCGGATTCGACTCAACCTTGCCTAGAACGCCGTTAAACCCTTCTTCGAGAAGCATTCGAAGCGACCAACCTGCGCAGTACCCTGAAAGCATGTCCAAATCGTGGATCTGAAAATCTCCATCTCGGTGCGCTTTCGAAACTAGCTCGGGGTAAACTTCATCCAACCAGTAATTGGCTACGACCTTTCCTGATAGGTTTAATATTAGGCCTCCCAGCGAATAACCTTGATTCGCGTTTGCGTGCACCCTCCAATCTAGCTGGTCGATGTACTCGTTCACAGACTGGATAATATTTAAGACATTCTGCTTGTCACGTCGTAACTTGCTGTGCTTTTCTCTGTATACAATGTACGCACGCGCCGTCTTAAAATGATTCGATAGAATGAGGGCTTGTTCAACAATGTCCTGGATTTCTTCTATTGAAACGCCTTTAGGATAACTTTTGTGGCGGATTATTTTAGCAACCTGTGCAGCAACAAGGCGCGCTTCCTCTTCACCGAACTCTTCCGTTTCTCTCCCGGCTTTTGTTATTGCGAAAACGATACGCTCTTTATCAAAGGTTACACGCTGGCCGTTTCGCTTAACTACCTCAGGAAAAACATCGCTAACTTTTGCCATGTTTATAATGCAACAACCATTGACTTGGTTGGCCACCACATTATTCGTCACGTCTTTGTTCGCCGCGCTTTGGCGTACTGCGTTCTGCTTGCTCATGCCATATCCCCACCTACAAGATCACAGAGACAGTGTATTCGGTGTTTTTAGCATTTTGTTGTTCTTTTTGGGAGAAAATTAACTACAATCACATCATTTGTGGTTGAAAACCTCCTACCCCGCGCGAACACTGCCGCAGCCATCTAGAATTTTTTTGCCGGTGCCTGCGCATGAAGAAACTGGTAGAAATCCACAAAGAATCATACGCCCTTCATTCGATCGACTATCGATCCCACTATCCTGATCTGATCCGGGAAGTAATGGACGACCAACAGTGGCGCGCATTCGCAAACAGACGGCTCTACGCGGAGCAGTCATGTTTCTCTCGCATTTTTTGCCCGGCAAATTGAAGCAGCCTGGATTTTATGGTATAAGGAGGGACGTTTGGCGTGTTGGCGATGTCTGCACTCAGGTGTGTGGCGGTTTGGATGCGCCAGTTGGGGGATGAAGATGGGGGGGCGCTCATATTTGCGAAAGTGGTTGGAATTCGTTCGCAGGTTTTTATATTATAAGCAGTGCTGGCTGTTGATCTTGAGGTAGTGGTATGGTTTCGAAGGAATCTTTTCGCGTAGGTGATTTTGTCGTATACCCTGCTCACGGTGTAGGCAAACTAAAAGAAATCGAAAAGTACGATCTGTGCGGAACGGTTGTTGAGCTGCTAGTCATCGAGTTTAGTCGGGATCACATGGTACTGAAGCTTCCCAAGCAAAAGGCAGATTCGTCTGGATTGAGGCCGGTGTGTGGAAAAGAAGAGATGGACGCCGCTCTGTCGTCCTTAAAGAAAGCCACCAATAAGAAAAAGTCTATGTGGAATAGGCGAGCTCAAGAGTATGAAAGCAAGATTAATTCCGGGGAAGTCGGCTCTTTGGCCGATGTTATTCGCGAATTACACAGAGATGGCGAGGTTGGAGATCAATCTTACAGTGAGCGGCAGATATACCAGTTGGCGTTTGATCGGTTTGTTCGAGAGCTGTCCATAGTAGAAGAGGTCGATGAAGAGACCGCGTCTCAAAAAGTGCACGAAATGCTCCACGTCGCATAACGCCTGCAAATGCCAGGAAAATTATTTTGTCAAATCGCCATGGTGGCCTTCGGAACTTCCGGAGGCCTTTCGTTTTTTGCGCTAACACTACTCCTTTCCTATCGTATGTCGTGTGCAGGAATAGATACGCGCTCTGTTGGAGCGTTCGCACTAGCCGCGGTGCCATACAATATTCGCTTCTTGTGGCCGTATTTGATAGATTCCGTGAAGATTCCTTACTTGTCGGACAAAGTTGGGCAGCGCAAATCTTGGGGCTATTTGACTCACGGCATTGGCGTCTTGTGTTTTTTCTCACTTGGCTGGATTGATCCAAGCTCGAATTTGTCGCTTATTTTCGTTCTTGTCCTTGTATCTGCTTTTTTGGCTGCGATGCAGGACATTGTGTCTGATGCGTATCGCTTTAGCATGGTCGACGTTTTGCCAACAACTGAGAGTGTGCCGTTACATACAATCGGTTTCAGGTGCGGCAAGCTTGTCGCAGCATCCTTTATTCCAACGCTAGCGAGTTACGTTGGCTGGATGTACGCACACAGCTGCGCGCTCTTTATCAAGCTGATTGCGTTGTCGCTTTTGTTTTTCCTACCTGAACCAAAGTACGTGAATGCTAACTCCAAAGAGGGAGCCACTCTAGGATCAATGCACGACGCTCTCATCGCCATAATGGACGCCTTAAAAAAAGTATTAAAAAAACATGGCGTGTGGATATTTTTGAGCGTATTCATCCTCATTAAAGCAATTGACGTTGTTATGGGCCCGCTTGAAACATATTTTCTTGGTCAAATTGGCGTTTCCAGCAAACAATATGGCGTGATGAAGGGCGGCATAGGAGGCGCGGTTTCTTTTATCGGCGTCTGGACAGCTGGATACTTATCAAGAAAGCTTTCGATAAATTCTGCGTTGAAGATTGGGTGCTTATGTTTGAGTGCCTCTGGTTTGCTGTCATTGCTCTTTATGCGCGTTCCAATTGACGCATCATTGTTTGAGTACGTGTTAACGAGTGTTGCCGTGGTCCAAGAATTTAACTTGGGATTAGTCATAACTCTCAGCGTTGTCTATGTATCGTTATTTTGCAATAAGTCGGACAGCATTTACGACTTTACGTTGTTCAGTTCAATTGGTTCAATGGGACGAACAGTTTTAACTTTTTTTCTCAGTGATGTTTGCTTTTTTATTGGTTGGGTGCCAATCTTTTTTCTCCCGCTTCTTCTGTATGTTCCGTTATTTTTGTTGCTAGGGCGAGATTTTTCAAGCAAGTTACGACTTGAAGCCAAACGTTGACGACGTCGCCGTTTCCTATGCCAATTAACGAACTAATTCACTCTCTTTCAAAAATGCCTGGTGTGGGCTCTCGCTCAGCTCAAAGGATTGCGTTATATCTGCTGAAAAACGACAAAATTGCAGTTGCGCAATTAATTACGGTGCTTCAGGACGTATACGAGAAAGTACACAAATGTGAAAATTGCGGCAATTTCAGCACTGCACGAATTTGTAACATTTGTGCGGATCCAGCGCGCGACGCAACGCAGTTGTGCATAGTTGAGACGGTATCAGATTTGTGGGCGCTGGAGCGAGCGAAGTTTTTTCGAGGGAGATATCACGTATTGGGCGGCGTGCTGTCCGCGATCGACAACATAGGTCCGGATAACCTGAACATCAAGGAGCTGCTGGCGCGCATGCAGCGTGAAAAAATCGAAGAAGTCATCGTTGCACTGAGCGCAACCCTTGAAGGGCAGTCTACACTGTTTTACTTGATGGACGTCCTCGAGCCGTTTCATGTTCGTGTTTCGTCGTTGGCACAAGGCGTTCCAATCGGAGGGGAGCTGAATTACATGGACAACGCGACCCTTTCTACGGCGTTCCAAGATCGGCGTTTGCTCGCGTCGTAGCGCTTGCTCGAGTTCCACAAATTGGGGCTCCGCTTTAAACGGTTTTCAGAGCCCTAATTTCATCAAAGGAAAGGTCGGTGATTTCAGAAATCTCCGTAATATCCATGTTTTTTGCTAGCAATTTCTGTGCCATATTCTTTTTTTCTTGTGCGATTCCCTGTGCAATCCCCCTGGCTTTGGCATTTGTTTCGCGGCTCCTTCTGTCATTTTCGGCCTTGATGTGCGCGCGGTACTCAGCTCTGAACTCTTTGCTCATGCTCATCACCTTCAGTTCCTCGAGCGCTTTGTGCACCTCTGGAACTTTCTGTACGAACTCGTCTGGTATCAGCTCCGGATTCTTCAGAAAAAACATCCAAATCGAGAACATATCGTTAAGAGACGCCTTTTTTAGGTCAACTTTTGGCAGTTCTATAATAAAAATCCTAGATTTTTCGCATGAAACCTCTGGGTCATCAAGCGGAGTCGCTCGAAATGTATGCAAAGATTCGTGCGTATGATACTGCCTGTTTGTTTCGCGATAATCGGTAAACCAGATCGATATTATGTTTGGAGAAGAGTCGTAAGCATCGCCTTCGTCCAGCTCATCCCTGATCAGGCGCGCCTGGTGACAAACTGCTCGGGTTACTAGGTTGCCGTCGCGCCGGCATTGGATTTCAATGTTGACGATCGTCCCGTCGTTGGTGACGGCCTCAATGTCTAGCGTTGTCGATTTGCCGTTCTTTCGCTGCTTTTTATGTTGGGGGTTGAGCAGCGTAATGCTGCTGATGGTTGGTTTGCCATTTAGGATCGCATTGAGCAGGCAGATTAAGAGCCTCTTATGCTTTTCAACGCCAAATAAATTAGCGAAGACGAAATCGGAACTGGGCTTCAATAAACCGTCAGTCATGTGAGTGTGTCAGCGCGTTAACGATCTTCGTACATGAATAGTAACATACTCATATAGCACTTTGCCTGCCAATACATGGGATGGCAGGGATAAATTTGCTGGGGGCTCCTCTCAAGTTTTTTTGTTCGTGGTTTTGGAACTTTTCGCAAAGGCGTATAAGAATCGTGAAAAAATAAAAAAAACGGCTCACGCAAAAGTCTATACATAAATGAAAATTGTCGACACTGACGCAAATTAGCTAGACTCTTGGACAAGAGAGTCGTTCACATCAGGGCCCCATGCCATCAAAATACTTAATTACAAGCGCATTACCATATATCAACGGTGTCAAACATATAGGCAACCTTATCGGCTCAATGCTACCTGCGGATGTGTACGCTCGCTATTTGCGCCAAGAAGGAAGCGATGTGCTGTTCATTTGCGGAACGGACGAACATGGTGCACCAGCAGAGCTTGCGGCAAAAGAGGCGGACGAGCCCGTTGACGTTTACTGTAAAAAAATGTTCCAGGTTCAACGGCAATGTTATGAAGATTTTTGCATTTCGTTTGATTACTTTGGACGAACATCATCACCGTCGAACCACAAATTAACATCAGAGATTTTCGAAAATCTTTATGAGCGCGGCTTTATCGAAGAAAAGTACATAAGCCAGTACTATTCGCCTGTTGATGGGCGGTTCTTGCCCGATCGGTATGTTGAAGGAACTTGCCCGCACTGCGGCTACGAAAAAGCCCGGGGAGATCAGTGCGACGGGTGTGGACGCTTGCTGGATCCGGAAGAGCTGATTCGCCCGTACTCCGTTTTGAGCAAGAGCTACGACATCACACTAGAGCAGACGCAGCACTATTTCTTGAATTTGCCAAAACTGGAAGGACAGGTCACCGAATGGGTTAATACACAAGACGGTTGGTCAGATATCGTGCGTGGAGTAGCACAAAAGTGGATAAAAGATGGACTACAGGCTCGTTGCATCACGCGAGATTTAAGTTGGGGCATAGAGCTCCCCGTAAAGTATCAAAAACAAGGCGCCCGCAAGGTTTTTTACGTTTGGTTCGATGCACCAAACGGCTACATAAGCATTACTCAAGATTGGGCAACAAGCGTCGGAGACCCACTAAAATGGAAAGAGTGGTGGCAGCCAGAAAGTTTTAAGGACGTGCATTGCGTTCAGTTCATGGCTAAGGACAACTTGCCTTTTCACACGGTTTTTTGGCCTGCAATGCTAATCGGGGCGGGAATGAGCATAAAGATGCCCGACGACATAAAAGGGATGAGTTGGTTGACATACGAGAAAGGGAAGTTTTCAACAAGTCAAAAGCGCGGTGTTTTTTTGGATGAAGCGCTGAAATTTTTCCCCGCAGATTATTGGCGTTATTACTTGCTTGCCAATTGTCCTGAATCGAGCGATTCCGATTTTACATTTGAATCGTTTGCCGCAACCGTAAATAAAGACTTAATCGGAGTGCTTGGAAATTTTGTGAATAGGACGTTTACCGTATTCAGAAAGTCGTTTAACTCAACGGTGCCGCATTTGGATGGTGACGACCTTGAGCTGCAAAACAGGTGCGAAAGTGTTCTTCGTGAAATATCTGACTTGCTAGCCGCGAGAAAGTTTCGCCAAGCGACGCAAAAGCTTCGTGCCTTGTGGGTTATCGGCAACGAATATATTACGGAGAAAACGCCATGGGTGGCGGACTTGCCAAGCAGCGGGCCGACAATTGCACGATGTTTACATTTGATCCGAGTTTTTGCGACCGCCAGCGCGCCATTTGTCCCGCAAACAGCTCAGAGAATTGCTGATTTGCTAAATGTACCGTGGCGAGGTATTTGCAAAACGCCAATCGCGGACTGCTTTGCTGTGTCAAAGTTGGTGCCAGGCGCAACGTTAGCACACGACACGGACACGGTTTTGTTCAAAAAAATCGAAGATGATGTTGTTGCATCGCTAACGCAACGGTACAGCGGAAAGGATTCTAATTCTTCTGAATACGAAATTTAAATATTGTTGAGAATATTTTCATTCACGTGATACCATAATATTATGACATACAGTATTAGTCTGTTGTTCTATTATGAAATGGCGAGTATTCTCATATATATCAATAGGAATAGCATGCGTCGGACTGCTACTGTTTCTCTATACCGCAGCGGACCCCATTAGTCCAGACAACACTGGGGTATTGTACGACGTTGAGCAAGGCGTAAAGGCTCTGACGATCGCGCTGTTAGCGTGGGTCGCGGTGCGCTTTGTCTCAATCTTTTGCTGGGCGCCACTTGAGTCGAAGCGCGGTAAGCCTGTTTCAAAAATACTAAAGGATTCCGTTGCAATTGCAATTTACGCCGTCGCTGCAATTTTCATCCTTGTTGCAGTTTATGGGAAATCTGCCACTGGGGTCTGGGCATCACTAGTCACGGCGGGAGCCGGATTGGGATATGCGGGAAAGTCGTTTATAAAAGATTGCATCGCCGGCGTCATATTGGATTTTACTGGCAATTTTAAAACCGGGGACTGGGTTAAACTACCGAGCGGCGAAGTCGCAAAAGTTAAGGACGTCAAATTACGGGAAACTGTATTTTCGCTGATCAATGAAACCACTTTGGTTCTTAGCAATAGGAAATTGCTAGATGACGAGATGATCAACTTGAGTGATCCGCATAGCGATTATTGGGGCGCTCTCGACGTCGTGCTTGATAGCTTTGTTCCGGTGGATCGCGCAAGGCGAATTTTGCAAGCGGCGGCCGCAAGCGCGGAAGGTGTATTGGAAAAACAGGCAAAAGTGTTTGCACAAAACTTGGACGGCGGGTCAGTTTCGTACAAAATATTGTTCAAAATTCCAGACTTCGCCAAAGAAAAGATGGTCGTGCATAACGTGATACAAAACGTCGTTCGGCATTTATCAGAACACAATATTAATTTGGCGGAAGATACATGTAGGATATTCAAAGGGAGCGATGAAGCATGTGCGGAGGGCGCGATTGACTCGACACCAGCCTTTCAGGTCGCAAAGCTCAGCCCGTTGTTTGCAGAGTGTTCGGATACAGAACTGAAGGAAATTGCTTCAGCTCTTACACCAAATGTTTGTAAACCTGGGGAAATTATTATTGCTGAAAAAACGACGGGAACAGCCATGTATTTCATCGGCGAGGGGGTTGTTGATATATCAATCCAGATCCCGGATCCATCTTCTGATAAAATAACAATCAAGAAGCACATTACATATTTGGTAACGAACGATTTCTTTGGAGAAGGAGGCGTTTTACACAAATCCCCACGGAACGCGACTGTAAGCGCGCATACTGACGTCGTTATCTATTCGCTAGAACGGGACGACTTAAAGAAAATCTTGCTGAAATGCCCGGACATTGCCGTAAAGATCAGCGAAGCCATCATTACTAGACGCGAAGAAACCGCGGATATTGCGAGCAAAACGTCCAAAGATCTAAAAGAGAGAACCAAACTCGTGTCGGAATTCACCAACGCGTTGAAAAATTTTCTGGGCATATGAAAAAACTACAGGCACACGCATTTGCACGTATGCCGATTCGTGCTTATCTCTGTTTTCCTAAACCTCACAATGTTTACGAATTTTCTTAAAATATTCGTAGTTAGGTTTGCTGCCACAAGGGTTGTACCACATGATCGCGCGTTCCCACGAACCGAAGCGCAAATATAGAGAAACAAGCAGCTTGGCCGCGAATTCCACGTTATTAAACGGCGTAAAAGCTTCCCTTATGCTCTTAAAATTTTTCTTGTGCACCATCCAATTTACCTGCATAAAGCCAACGCTTATGCTCATTTGAACTTTCTTTTCCAAATGACCAATATACTCCACCGCCTCATCCAGCGAGTTGAAATAGCGGCTTTCCTTGTAATTGTTGACCGCCCATGGCCTTCTCGTTGACTCAACGTTCGCAATCGCAAGCAACAGCCCGTCTGGAATGTTGTATTTTTTTTCAAAATATTTCGTCAGCTCAACGCAATCACTTGAGTCTTCAATTCGTCGAGATTTTTGCTCTTTCGTTGCCTTTTTGCTAGTGTTCGGCTTCGTGCCCTTCGACGAAGAATTGGGGGTTGATGAAAACTGACTGGGCCCTTTGTTCACACTCAATCCATAACGGTGAACCGCAGGCATAACAGAAATGTGCTCCTTCTCTAACGAAGGCTGAATAATTGAGCTGACAGGCAATTGTTGACCCTGCACATATTTTACAGGGGGTAACGCCAGCTGTGACTCCGACGCGCCCATCGGCAACTTGCAATCACTAGCTACGCCGAACTCACTTTGAGGAGTTTTGTCGCGACCAACGTTTTCAACGTTACACTTGGTAGGCGTCCTCGGACATTCAAGCTTTTTCGAAATAGGGGGCGCCAGTGGGGCATGCGTGACGGATTTGTCTTCCCGCGTGCTCCAATTTTCGCCGTTTCCCACGCCAAGCTCGAACTCGTTCCAAAATTTAACTGACGGCGCAAAAAAACTCTGAAAATCGCGAATTTTTTGAGATTGCCCCTGAGTGCAACAACCTTCGCACAACACATCCACTAACATGCGCTTGAACCGCGGTCGTTTTCCCGTCTGCGTTTCTTCTATTTTCGTCGAATAATCCGAAATATTTGGAGAATCACTAGAAAATTGTCTCGCAAACTTAATCACGGATTCAGGCGCAACCAAAATGGCCAGAACACAGAAAGCTAATGCATACCGCTTTACAGTCTCCATCATCCCCCCTAGACTTGACTAATCACTTCATCAATTTTTTTGGCCGACTCCTCTTGCACGGGAAACAAGGGCGACCTAAGCTCATTTGAAAAACCCCTCAGCTTTGCGGTTGCGTAAATCGCAGGTCCAGGGTTTGGTTCACAAAACATCACATCATGCACGGGCATCAACCTTTGGTGAATCGAACATGCCTCAGAAATATCTCCTTGTTTCCACGCCTCAACGAACTTCTTACACAACGCTGGAAAAACATTCGCCGTAACAGATATGATCCCATCTCCCCCTTGTGCCAAGAACCCAATGTTGGTGGCGTCGTCTCCGCTTAACAGCGACACTCTGCTCGGCAAATCCCTGCGCAACCTCGAAATACGGGACAAATCCGGATTAGAATCTTTTATTGCGACCACATTCTCCGACTCATTGCATATTGCGACCAGCGTTTCGTTCTGAACGTTTACGCCTGTTCGCCCAGGATGATTATAAACAACAACAGGAACATCTACGCTCGCCGCAACTTCATTAAAGTGAGCGCGCAGCCCTGCCTGTGTTGGTTTTACGTAAGACGGCGAAACTACCATAACCGCATTAACTCCGCATTTCTCTGCAATTTGAACCATATTTATGGTTTCCCTCGTAGAAAGAGTGCCACATCCAGCAATAATTTTCATCCGCTTGGCTAGAGCCTGATTTTGTGATACGACGCACTCGATTGCCTCAACGCGCTCTTCAGACGACAGTAAGGACCCTTCTCCCGTTGAGCCGACAACAACTATGCCATCCGTGCCTTGTTCACCATGCCAACGGACCAATGCTTGCAGCGCAGAACGATCGACTTTATCATTGTGCAAAGGGGTCACGAGCGCAACGATCGAGCCTGATATTTTCATTTTATGTCTCAAAAAGTTTGATCAACTTCCACATCGGCGGATGTTACCAGCATTATTGTTTTTTTGTCTATACGTATTGGAATTTCTGGCATGTTCGAACACAACTGATTCCTACGTTGAAAAACTTACGAATGCCACCGGAAACAAATTTGTTGAAGTCGTCGTAACCCTGCCCGATGAAAAACGCGCTCTGGTCGCTCGAGAATTAATCGCGAAAAAAATGTATTCAATTGCATATAGCGTTGCTGCGTCGCACCACATATCCCCCACGCTCAGATATTACGCAGAGCTAGAGTGGTTGAGCGGCTTCATTTCCTGCGTTTTCTTAAGAAATACGTCACGTGCTGCTGTACACTTTTTCCGCGCGGCAACAAATGCCCCACTTAACCGCCAGAAGTCCAAGGCCGCATTTTGGCTTGCCTTCGCACTACACGAACAGGGGCTCACTTCTGATGTTTTCTTTTGGTTAGCGATTGCGGCACAGTTTCCTTACACGTTTTATGGGCAACTTGCTCAAGTTTACCTACAGCGCTCATTTTCTGTTACTCCGGAGCGAATTAAGCGCCAAACAGCTATGTTGGGCATTGTTTTGGCACAAGAAACAGACATACTTGCTAAATGGGTGCAATCCTTGCTGAGGGCTCCACGCTTTCAACAACTATTTGAAACGTCTCAAGTTATTGATGACAACACCCAGATGGTAATCAGGTCATTGCCGCAAATAATGTCCAGAGTGAATCAATCGATGGCTAAAGATGTTTGTAGCAAATTTTTCAAAAGCTGCCGTTGTTGTTCAGACGAAAATTATTCAATGCTATGCGACTTTATAGAACGACAATACCTGCGGATATTGTACTCTGCAGTTTCAAATGTGCCCGAAAGGCAAAAATTTGTTGAAGTACTTATTCACGCAATTATTTTTAATGAAAGTAGGTTTAACGCTAGGGCCCAAAGTCCAGCGGGCGCGCAAGGCATAATGCAACTAATGCCGACGACAGCAAAAAGAGAATTCGACAAATTTGTGAAAGACAAGCGCGTCGGCCCGAACGACTCGTACAACGTGTACTTCGCGTTAGACAACATCATTCTTGGAACCTCACATTTGCGCGAACTAATCGAAAGGTTTGGACTAAACATTGTGCTCGTTGCAGCCGCATATAACGCAGGAAGCAAAAACGTTGAGAAATGGATACAAACATTTGGAGACGTCAGGAAGAAGGAAATTTCCATGATGACGTGGATTGAACTAATCCCGTTTGGAGAAACGAGACAATATGTGCAAAACGTTGTTTGTGCATTTATCATTTACTCTTGTTTGTTGAACGTGGAAAGCGCGCAAGACCTTGTTTGGGCTTTATTCGATTAACGAAACATAGTACGATGTGCGTGCGTTGGGCAAGCCTTAACCGAATTATGGAGGCCGTCGAGATATGAGCTCTTTACAACAAGCCCAGAAATTGCTGGCAAAAATGGGTGAATTCCAAGAAACGTTGAACAACAAGGAAGCGACCGGAGAATCTGGGGCGGGGCTTGTGAAAATTGCGCTGAATGGCAAATATGAACTGAAGCACATAAGGATCGATCCTAGTCTGTTGGTGCCTAGCGACGTTGAGATATTAGAAGACCTTATCCTTGCGGCGTTCAAGGATGCACTGCAGAAGATTAACGATTTTATTGCGTCAGAAAGCAGCAAAATGTCATCTGGGCTTCCAAAGATTCCAGGCATGCCGTTTTAGGGAACGTCAATTTTAGGAGAGCTCTGCATGCTTAGTCCGTATATGGTTGTGCTGGGAAATGAAAAAGGTGGGACCGGCAAGTCTACAATAGCGATGCATCTTATTGTGTCTTTGTTACGACAGGGGGCGCGAGTTGCTAGCTTGGATCTGGACGCGAGGCAGGGTACGTTATCGCACTACGTGGCGAACCGGCAGCGTGCACAGAAGGATTTTCCAGATCTTGTTTGTCCGGATCATTCGTCAATATATCAGAGCACGGCCCAAGATAAATTGGTCGCCGAAGAAGAAGACCGGCAAAATTTTATGAACGCGCTAGACCGCTGCAAGACTTACGACTATGTAGTAATAGACACGCCAGGGAACGATACGTTTCTGTCCAGGCTGGCTCACTCTTTCGCCGATACGCTAATTACGCCGCTGAACGACAGCTTCATAGACTTAGACATGCTAATCCGCCTAGAGCACGGTGAAATTGAGAAACTGCGCCCGAGCACGTATGCGACCATGGTGTGGGATCAAAAGAAAGAAAAAGCTGTGCGTGAAAGTGGCAACATTGATTGGATCGTGCTGAGAAACAGGCTTAACCCCATTTACTCCAAAAACAAAGAGGAAATGCACAAAATACTTACCGCTCTGTCAAAGAGGATCGGTTTTCGATTGCTGGCGGGGTTTTGTGACCGCGTGATTTTTCGAGAACTGTTTATTAACGGGACGACGCTGTTGGACTTAAAAGACACTGGAACAACAATGACGCTATCACATGTGGCGGCGAGAAAAGAATTGAGGGATTTGCTCGCTGCGTTAGAAATTCCTGTGCAAAAAAAAATGAAAACACAGCAAAGTGATCTGCGTGCATCGGCATGACAGCCTCTATAGGGTTCCCGACTGGTGCCGAGTGGGATTGGCTGGTTTACAAAGTCTATGCCTAGCAGGCCTGGTGTTTGGTTAAAACATGGGCAGGATGTTTCGTGTGATCGCAATCGACGGGCCAGCGTCGTCTGGGAAAGGAACAGTGGCGGCGTTTCTGGCAAAAGAGCTGCAATACATGCACGTGGATTCTGGGCTATTCTACCGCTACTTTGCGCGTTTTTATAAAGAAACGTGCGAAGACACGTCTGTTGTAGGCGCACTTGCCGCGCAGTTATTGGCGCAACCAACAGCAGAAGTCGTAAAATTCTTTGAGCCAGTTTTGGAGTTTTTTTACCAGAAAAGCGACCATGCTCACATAATTCCAGTTCTAAAAACAGAATCGTGTGCCCAGGTTGCGTCAAAAATCAGCACTGAGCCAAATGTAAGACAGTGTGTGAATACGGCAATCAGGTCAATTGACAAAAACCTCGTCATTGACGGGCGAGACACCACAACGGTAATTTTTCCTGATGCTGACGTAAAACTGTTCATAACAGCAAATGTGCAGACTCGCGCCAAGCGTCGCATGTGGGAAGATGAGACACGCATTTCACATTCAACTCTTGGCAAAAACGACGTGCCCGCTACAGAAAGGAGTACCTTGCAGCATTACGTCGACGCCATCGTAAAACGTGATCAGCAAGACGCAACGCGCTCGGTTGCTCCGTTAATTTGCCCAGAAGATGCTATTGTTGTCGATACGTCCGAGATGAACACGTCGCAAATGTGTGAGCACGTCATGCAAATTGTAAAAGTGCGTTTGAATATTGGATAGATAATGCCGACAGACCAGCCGAACGACAGGCTTAAAGGTCGACAAGTAGTCACGTTCGGGTGCCGCTTAAACACGTTCGAGTCTGAGCATATTAAGCATATATTGAAGCAAAATAATTTGCATGACGTAATCGTTGTAAACACGTGTGCGGTAACTGCTGAGGCTGAGCGCCAAGCGCGCCAAGCGATACGAAGATTAAAGCTCGCTCACCCAGACAAGCGCATTGTCGTAACCGGATGTGCCGCAACAATTAACCGCGCGGCATTTGAGAGCATGCCACAAGTTGAGAGAGTGATACCGAACGATCAAAAAAATGACGAAAGGCTTTTTGCGTTGGCACTAACTGCGAAAGATCTAATCTCGAAAGATCTTCTAGCAACGGATCAGCTAACAGTGCTTCCATCGTCGAAATTCATCCCAAATTTTGAGGGCAAATCACGAGCCTTCCTGCAAATTCAAACAGGGTGCGACAACTGTTGCTCTTTCTGCGTAATTAGAATCGCGCGTGGAAAATCGGTCAGTTACCCGATTGCACAGATTTTGGAACAAGCGCGCCAGTTTGCCGAAAAGGGTTATCGGGAGGTCAACCTGACAGGAGTGAACATTACGTCATTTCATTCGGAGGGATATAAACTTGCTCAGCTCATTCAGTTATTGCTAGACGAATTTCCCACCGTACGGATTCGCCTATCTTCTCTTGATCCAGGGGAGCTGGACGATGCTCTTTACGATATTATGCACAACGAGCGCGTTCTTCCTCACTGGCATTTGAGCATTCAGTCCGGCGACGCCACAACTCTAACACGCATGCTCCGACGTCACACACCAGAGGACATCATTACTGCAGTAGACCGCGTTCGCAAAATTCGCCCCGAAATCGCAATTGGAGCAGACATAATTGTCGGATTTCCTGGGGAATCGGAAGAAATGTTCGAACATTCGTGCACGCTCGTTCGGCAATGCAAAATTGCCCTTTTGCACGTTTTCCCATATTCAGAGCGCCCTGGAACGGTCGCCAGCACGCTTCCAGAAAAAGTTCCTCAACATGTTAAAACTAAGAGGGCTCAGCGGTTGCGTGAAATTGGTCAGGACGTTTTGCGCGAATGTCTGCAGTCGTTTATAGGGGGGGAAGTTGTCGCATTTATTGAACAAGAAGTCCCAAGTGCTCAGGATCTATACGAAACGACAGAGCCTTGTTATGTAGGGAAAACGGAACATTTTTTTCGCGTAATAGTTTGTGGGGCGGGAGCGCCAATTGGTCAGTTCGTTCGAATTAAAGTCGTGCGGCTTCTCCCCGATGACTCGCTTTTTGGGCGGTGGGAGCCGAAAACTTCAAACATGAATTAATTTTCAGAAAGCGCGAGCGCGTGTGCGACACTCTCGTGCCAAGCGCTGCCGTTACGGCCCACTAAAGTAAACCCATCTTGTGCGCGCGTAATCGCAACGTATAGCAAACGGCGGTCCTCCGCAGCCAAACGCGCCGACTCCCGCTCGCGAAGATGCTTCGTGCAACTAAGCGCGGCTGGAGGCATGAGCATGACACATCTAGGGTCGCCGTATTCGTCTTCGAACCATATCCACTTGTCTCTATGTGTTGATGGCTTATCTACTAAAACGACAATTGGCGATTGCGTACCCTTGGCGCCATGTATTGTTTTTAACTGTACGCCTTCTTCTTGAGATGTTTTTTGTGGAGAATGTTTTTGAATGAAGTCGTAAAAGCTTTGTAGGCTAGGCATGTTATCCGCTAAGAAAGACAGAACTGCGTCCAAAAATGCGTCCAGGGCCGAGGTGTTATAATACTCAGCAAAATAGGGCTGAACTTGCGACAGCGTCTTGTGAAAGAACGTATAAAAATCATCATTATTTTTAATGTTTGCCGCGTCATCACGATATTTTTCGAGAATGTCCTTTACATAACAAACGTCTGCTAAATTACTTTTACTCGAACATTCGTTTGTAACGTGACTTTTTGCAAAATCTGGTTCTTCTGATCCATTTTTCAGAATTTCGTTCCACAACGTATCCGTGCGCTCATAACACAGCAAAAGGAGCTGCTCGTCGGTCACTGCATAATTTTGCAGGAATGGACTTTTTAGCAAGCATGCCAGGTTGTAGTCATCCGTTGGGTCAACAAGGAAAGTTACAAACGCCTGTAGATCAAGCCATACAACATTTTGTGCGTGCTCACACTGAATGTCCCGTTCGACAAGCTCTTGAGCAATTGCGCATAAATCGCGGCGTTGGCGCGCCAACACGAGAATATCGCTCGGAATAACATTGCGATTTACACACGGACAAAACGTTTCATGGTTCAAGAATTCAGCAACAATCGACGCCACAGCACAAACAACAGCGTCCTTAGTTGATAAAATTTCGGAGTCTTCCGCGTTTTTCTCTGCAACAGTTACGCATCTGGCAAAACCATGCTCTTGTCTTGCTGGAATATGTTGGGCGTACGCTGAAAAATTCGAATCATCTTGAAAAATAGTGTCGACCAGATTCAAAACCTCCGGCGCGCTTCTGTACGACGTGCTCAGCTCCAGCCGCTGAAACGTTCCGCCAGCCGCTGTTATCAATTTTTCAAAAACCTCTTGCAGCGTCGTAAACAACCATGGTTTTGCGCCCTGAAAGCTAAAAATTGATTGCTTGGCGTCGCCAACAACAAACAGTGTGCAGTCTTTTTGAAAAAACAGCGTGACAAGGTGCAGCACAATCTTCCACTGCTGAGGCGTTGTGTCTTGAGCCTCGTCGATGAATATGTGCTTTGTCCCAAGCGAAATCGTATTCTTCAAATTGCAGTCATCCGACGCTTTTGTAAAGATTTCGCCAGTTTTCATAATTAGGTCTTCGAAATCATACTGACCTTTTTCTTCCTTAATCTGCTGGTATTTTTGAAAAATAGCGTTTGCCACGTTCACAAAGGCCTGCGTTTTTCGAATGAGCGCGTCTGCATTCTTTTGCTGGGCTTCGGTAAAAAATTTCTCAGCTTGTTCATACAGCGCAGGATACAATTCTGACGAAGTTAGTCCTGTTAGCTTTTTCCTAAGGGTTTGCGTTGTAGTCAAAAAGGCTTGTTCATAGTTCTTTGTCAAAATTGCTTGAATGGTTGGGTTTTCTGGCAGCCCAATCTTATTTGCGATGTGTTGCGTAATTTGTTCATCAAATGGTCCTGCGACGATGGCCTGCCCAATTTTTTTTTTGAGCATTTCCGCGAACATCGTCGGTTCATAAGTCTTTAAAATTTGTGCGAAATCGTACCGCTTAGATAACAAAGCAGACAAAGTTTCATCTATTTGTTCAAATGTCATTATTGACAATAAATACTCGTAAGCGCCTGGAGCCTGGCGTTCTTCCGCATGTGCGTTTTGTAATGACAAGTCAAAAAACGATCGAGAGTCATCGCAATATGACGATTGAGCTTCCGTCAATAGTTTCGCCGCATCCGCTTGGTTTAAAATTTCGCTATCATTAAGAAACTCCGCATCATACTGCTGCAAAAAATCTCGGCAAAAGCTGTGTATCGTTTTTATTTGTAGAGCTTTTGGGTTTCGCAGCAAAATCGCAAAAAGGCTTCTGGTACGTTCTTCTTCGTCGTTTGTTGGAGTGCGCTGCAGTAATGAAAACAGAACTGCCCTCAAATCGCGACTTGTGGACATTTCTTGAAGCTGTTGCTGGAACCGCTGCCTCATCTCCGTTGCCCCGGCGTTCGTGTATGTGAAGCACAAAATGGATGAAAATTGCTCTCCTGAAATTAACAATCGAAGAAAACGGTCCACTAAGACCTTCGTTTTGCCACTACCAGCTGACGCAGACAGCCACGTACTGGTGTATGGATCGGCAGCCAAAAATTGCAATGAATTCGTTCGCATTTCGTTCGTATTGCTTAGTTTTCGATGAATCCTGCGTCCATTAGGTTCGACGTTTTGCTCATCCAGTCTTCCTTGACCTTTACTAAAAGGTGCAAATGCACGCGACGTTTTAGAACTTTCGCAATGTCAACACGCGCGTCTGTTCCAATTTTTTTCAGCATTTGTCCTTTTTTGCCCAAAACAATTGCTTTTTGTCCTAGCTTCGCAATTACGACGTCCTGATATATGTGCAGCCCGTCGTTGTCTTCCTGCAAAGCCACCGTATTCACATATGTCTGATACGGAACTTCGTTGTGCAAATTGTCGAAAATTTTCTCCATCGTCATTTCTGACGTCCAGCGTTCTAAGTTCTTGCCGTGCTGCGGTGGGTACAGCCACTCGTGCTCAGGGATTTTTGCGAGTATGCCGTTCTGCAGGGCATCCACGCCGTCTCCTCTTTGAGCTGAAATCATGAAAAAATCTTTAACGACCTCAAAACTTTGGTATGCGCTGGCTACTTCAACAACGCGTGCTGGTTTCACTTTATCGACCTTATTAAAGGCAACAATAAACTGCGCATCATCATATTTTCGGATTAGCGCTTCTGCGATGGCCAAGCTTGGCGCGCCATCTTTCGCGGCAACATCTACGACAAAAACCACGGTATCTGCCCCCCGTAGTGCGCTGGAGGAGCTCTTTCTCAGGAACTTCGCCACAGGATTATCGCGCGTTGCCAAGCCAGGGGTGTCGACAAACGCCACCTGTATGTCGTCAAATTCCTTGACCGCAAGCACGTTGAAACGCGTTGTTTGAGGTTTGCGTGATACTGCGGCAACTTTGTCGCCCACAAGCCGGTTCAATAACGACGACTTTCCCGCGTTTGGCAAACCGCTTATCGCGACGAATCCAAATTTTCTACAGGAATCTTGCAACTGACTCTTTCCACAAGCACAAAACCAACTTCGTAGCTGGCGTCTCCTACGGGACTTGAACCCATGTTACCGCCGTGAGAGGGCGATGTCCTGACCGCTAGACGAAGGAGACGTGCCATCATCATATCGACGATGCATATAGTGGTCAACGAAATCGCTTTCGTTCATGCCGTATTTTCGCGAAAGAAACAGTTGCGTCCAGAAGAAGGCCTAAAATCGCACACTTTTTTTCCCATATGCGCACTTAACGCGCTAGTGTCTTAGCAGACAAATGCAAGCGGATGGCACGCATGAACAAGGGGTTATTTATCACTCTGGAGGGAGGAGAAGGCAGCGGCAAAAGTGTCCAATGTTCAAAATTATACGAGAGGCTGGTTCAGCGTTACGGCGACCAGCTGGTTATAAAAACTCGGGAGCCTGGTGGGTCGACGGGGGCGGAATTGATCCGAAAAATGCTACTCACAGGTGAAGTTGACCGCTGGTTTCCGATGTCTGAGATGTTGCTGTTTTACGCGGCCAGATATGATCATTGGCGGCGAACGATCTTGCCCACCATCCTTCGTGGAGGAATTGTCGTTTGTGATCGATTTTTCGATTCATCCGTCGTCTACCAAGGTGGAGGACGTGGCATTCCGAGGAAGTTTTTTCATGCAATTCACGCAATGTTTGCAGAAATAGATTCGGAGCACCCGTTCTTGCCAGATCGAACCTACATATTGGACATTGATCCGCGCAGAGGAGTCACGCGCTCCAACAAAAGGATTTCTCAGTTTGCGGAAAAAGATGAAAAAGAGGACCGCTTTGAACGCATAGACATCGCCTTTCACGAAAAGGTCCGCGAAGAATATTTCGCCGTTTTAGAAGAAAACCCTCTCCGCTGCGTGAAAATTGATGCTGGGCAATCCATAGAGCAAATTCACGAGGACATATGGCAGGACGTAGAGACATTGCTGAGCGGCGTCACTTCGCCCGGGAGCTCACATGCATAACCTCGCGCAGGAGCCCCGTTTGTGAATTTTATGGATGCGAATTTGTATGAAGTCCACGCAACGGTTCAGCGTCAATGTGCAATCGACCTGGTTAACATGTGCGCTCCTTCCACGCAGCAAATTTCTTCGGTTCTCGACATTGGCTGTGGCACAGGGTTTGTGTCTCGTGCTTTGATGACCCGGTTCCGGCACGCGAATTACACGTTGTGCGATATTTCCCCCGAAATGATTCGCTTTTGCAGGAACGTGTATCCTAATGCACAGGTTCTGTTGTGTAACGCAGAGGAGTATGCTTTTGGGCAACGCTACGACTTGGTCATATCCAATCTGGCCGCGCATTGGTTTCGCGACGTTGAAGCATTTGTTCTGAAAATGTTAAAGCACTCGGGCTGTGTCGTCTTTTCAACTTTGCTTCGGGGAAGTTTTGAAAGCTTTTTTAAGCTTTTTGAAGGAACTTTTCCAATGGACATGTATGCAGCTCCAATGGCTACGTACGCAACGCGAGACGAAATATCACAAATATTCGATCGGCACTCACTAAAGGCGACCGTTTTTGAGCGGGACTATGAGCAAAAATTTGCAAATCCATACATGGCTGCTCTTCACTTCAGAAATATTGGCATACAGTTTCCAGGAAATCTCAGGAATGCATTCGTTTTTAAAGCGAACAGTACGCCAATCACGTTGGAATACAAAGCGCTATTTGTTCGAGTGGACGCATGAACATCTTCGTCACAGGGACAGACACAGGCGTCGGAAAAACAATAATTTCCTCCTGGATTTGCCGACACAGCGGCGCGAAATATTGGAAGCCTGTACAGACGGGCGCGGACTCAGACTCGCGTGCAGTGCGCCACATATCTCCCCGCACGGTAATAATTCCGGAGGCGTATAAACTGAAGGCCCCCTTGTCTGCGTACGACTCTGCAAAGCTTGAAAACGCGACAATCGAACCCGCGAAAATTATTGCGCGAATTCCCAACAATGCCGTCATCGAAGGCGCGGGAGGGGTGCTGGTGCCGATCGCAGAAGGTTTTTTTTTGGCAGATTTAATTCAACAGGTAAATTGCAAAGTGGTAGTTGTCGCGCGATCAAAACTTGGTTTCCAAAATCACATTTATCTAACAATTGAGGCGCTGATGAGGCGAAATATTGACGTCCTCGGAATTGTCATCAACAGTCACTCAGACTTTGTTCCAACAATCGAACGCTTTTCCGGCGTTAAAGTGCTGCAAGTCTTTCCTTGGAGTAAGCGCGATATCGTGCGGACAATTTCCGCCACCGTTTTACCCCGGGAAATATCAGATGTTATCGAGCCAATGCACATAAGGCTTCCGACTGACATTCCAGGGGAACACTCCTGATTCTGCAGGGCATGGAGCCCTTAAAAAACCCGGAACAACGCAGGGCGTCCTCATGAAAAAAGATGTCCTGCATGGGATTGACGTTTAACGCACAAAGTGGTGTAAATCCGCTTTTGGTCGTATTTTGAGTCATTTTTATGTCAATTGTAGTTTGTCGT
>JAIRNK010000053.1 GCA_031258095.1 Holosporales bacterium | reverse complement strand
GGAAAACAACCCAAAGTTCAAACGAACATCAATCCGCTCGCTGAGAAAGAAGGCTGGCTGGGACACACGTTTACTAAAACAGATTTTGGATCAAGATTTTTCATGAGGACGCCCTGAGTCAGGAGCCCTGTACATGTTGATTAATTCCGCCTTTTTGTGCTTGTCCATCTGAAATATGTCAGTCGCAAACGCGTTAATAAACGCACGATTGTGGCTCACCAACAAGACCGTCCCGTTATATGACTCAAGGGCCGAAGACAACATTTCCACACTCGACATATCAAGGTGGTTCGTTGGCTCGTCAAGAATTAGGAAATTGTTTTTCTGCGCCAACAACGCTGCAATCACTACTTTGCTGCGCTCTCCTCCAGACAAGACTTTTACAGATTTTTGCACATCGTCGTTCGTTATCAGCAAGCTCCCAAGCAAGGAACGAATGTGTTGCATCGATGCCATTGGTGCAAGTGCCATGACATTCTGAAGGACATTTTCATCCTTATTCAGCAAATCAAGCTGATCCTGGGAATAATACCCCACGGTCACATTTGTTCCCCATTCATGCTTGCCCGAGATAAACGGGATCTCGCCTACGATGCTTTTAAGAAGCGTTGATTTACCTATGCCATTGGCGCCGATTATCGCAATTTTTTGACCACGCATAATCTTCAAGTCGATATTCTTGTTCAGCGTGACGCCCTCATATCCAATCGATGCGCCCTCTATCTCCAGCACGATTCTTCCGCTTGGCTTGTCCACAGTCATATTAAACTGTGCCTTCTTGGTGGTGCCTTCGTCCTCCAACTTAGCCTCGATCGCCTTAAGTCGCTCAATCATTTTTATGCGGCTTTGTGCTTGCTTTGCCTTTGACGCCTTCGCTCGGAAACGGTCCACGAATGCTTGCATATGGTCTTGTTTGCGTTGTAGCGACAGCTTTTCTCTGCGTGTTTGTTCCGCGCGCTCTGCCTTTTGTTGCAAAAATGAGTCGAAATCTCCGTTGTACACGCGCACAGTTCCATTGGACATGTGAATTGTAATTTCAGATAAATTGTTCAAAAAGTCTCGATCATGCGACACGAAAAGCAGCGTTCCAGTGAACGATTTCAAGTACTGCTCCAGCCAGGTTAAGCTCGGAAGATCAAGGTGATTGGTTGGCTCATCCAAAATCAAGAAATTTGGCGCGTTAATCAGCAATTTTGCCAGCTCGACGCGCATTCGCCATCCCCCCGACAACGACAGTGGCGAGTTATCAAACTGGGATGTTTCAAAACCAAGCCCGACCAAAATTCCTTTAGCATCAGACTCAAGTGCGTATCCACCTTTATCGGCAAACTCTTGCTCAGCAACTTCGTAAGCCGCAAACGATTCCTCCGAATAGTTTTGCGTCATCGCGGCCAACGCGTCGTCACGTCGCGTTTCAAGCATGTTGAGCGTTTGGTGTCCCGAAATGCACTCCTTTAGAATTGTGGCTTCGGGGTTTTCGTTGGGTGATTGGGGTAAATACGCAAAAACACAATCCTTCGGAATAGTTATTGTTCCCCCGTCAGGTTCTTCCAATTTGCAGATCATATTTAAAAACGTCGTCTTTCCTGCACCGTTGGCCCCAATCAGAGAAATATTGGCGTTCTTCGGGAAATTATATGAGAAGCCGTTTACTATATTTTTGCTGCCGAAATGTTTCGACAGATTTCGAATGATAATCACTGAAAGATTTCACATAAGCAAATAGGTTGAACAAATGGTAACATAATTCTGAAAGACTATGGTTCAACTGTCGAGTATAAACCGTTGCGTTGCGTCACAATGTACTCGGCCGCCTCGATTGCCCCCTTCGCGAATGCCGCTTTGGAACAAACGCGATACGTGACCTCAATTGACTCGTATTCCCCTAAGAAATACACACTGTGAACCCCAACTTCCCTTCCGCCACGAAGGCTAGATATTCCGACTTCATCCTTTTGCGCTCTCGCCTTAGACCTGTAAAAAGCACTTTGCTTGTATGAACGAGCTTCCGTTACTGCTTTTCCGAGGGTGATCGCCGTTCCCGAAGGTAAATCGGCTTTGCCAGCGTGATGAATTTCCATTATTTCAACGTCGTACATTGTCAGACCAGCAATGGTGCGAACCGCTTTTTCCACAGCGCCGATTCCGCGGGCCATGTTTGAAGCGTAAAAAACTGGAATGTATTCTGCTGCCTGCTCCAGTTTTACATTCACATCTGGTGGCAAACCCGTAACTCCACACACCAACGGCTTTTTAAAACTCATTGCGAAAGGGATTACTTCGGCAGTCGAAGTTGGAACGGAAAAGTCAATAATTACATCGCATTGTTTCAAAGCAGAGGCTTTGTCGCAGGAAAAAATGACGCCGTTCAATGCTACCTGCCCTAAGCATGGATGATTTTGCGACTCTATCGCGGCAACAAGGGCCACCGTCTCCGATTGCGCAATTTCTTGAACAATCGCCCTCCCCATACGCCCCGCAGCACCAACCAAGCATATTCCTATTTTTTTATTCATTTCGCGTTGTTATCTACTGTGCAATTGTTTCTTTATCCGCGCATGGCTCATCCAGCACTATCTCGGCCAACACCGTGACCGCAGCCACCACTTTGTCACCGACATTCACTTTTACACGTGCATTTTCTGGTAGATAGATATCTTGCCGGCTACCAAATCGAATTAACCCATAATACTGTCCCGTCTGCACAGCATCTCCACAGCGCACATCGCAACGGATCCGACGGGCCACTAATCCCGCAATCTGCACTACTCCAATAGAGCAGTTTTCCCGTCCGTGAAGTTGAATCACAAGCGCATTTTTCTCATTATGCTCGCTTGCTTTGTCTTTCACCGCATTGAAAAAATGCCCCTGTTTGTAATAAACGTGAGTGATCCGCCCGGAAATTGGTATGTAATTCACGTGTACATCAAATATGTTCAGAAATACGCTGATACGCATTCGAGGAACGTCGCCAAGGCAGAACTCTGGGGGAGGCCGTACTTCTTTTATGGAAACGACGCGCCCATCTGCGGCGCTCACGACCAAGTTTTTGCCTGTAGGAGGTATCCGGCAAGGGACCCGAAAGAAATAGAGACACCAAAGGACACTCAGTGAAGACAGATACCCCAGTGTCAGGTTTATGCGCCCAATTAGGTAAGACGCGACAGCAAACGCCAACGAAAAACCTATGCCATCGCGATGTAATTTATACTTTGGAAGGCGACAAGGCATAGCAAAATTTGAACGAAAGCAACCTCGCTCAGTTTATATCAGGGGGCACTGCTCCGCAACGAAATGAAAAACATTTATTTTTTACATTTACGACAGCCTAACAACCCTTTCAGATTATTATCGACTCTCTCGGCCCCATATTTCCAGCAGAGAATTCCGTACACGTTCAGAGCTATAAATATGATGTTTTGCACTCCTTGCCAGTAAATCTCTTTGTAAAAATTAACGCATGCCCACAAAACGTTGCAAATCGCCCATATAACAAAGCCTGAGGCGCGCTGGCGACTATTAAGTATTGTGCCAATCGTATTTACAACCAATATACCGAATGTCATTATCTGGAACGCATCTGCAAACATACCCATGACCTCCATCGCACAAGAACAGTGGAAAATGCACTCGAGACGACTCGAACGTCCGACCTTTGCCTTCGGAGGGCAACGCTCTATCCAGCTGAGCTACGAGTACCTAGCGAGTTAAGGCTATCCAGCTATGTATAAAAGCACAAGGGTTTTTATCAAAGCCCGCGAGTGACAAGAAATGTGTCGACGCAACGCGTCTTTGACAAAGTCGCGCTCGTTCATCATCAACGTTCGCAACCAGTCAGACTATAGGGCTCCCGACTGACTCGCCGGGTAGATTTTTGTAGTTTTACAATGCTTTGAACTTCAATAAAACCCGAAGAGTCAGATGGGATACGTATAATCCTTTCGCCGACAACGTGTGAACTTTACGAATTCGCATCGCGACATACCGTCGTCAACTATTTTTCCTTGTGTTTTTGGGTGTCGTTCTTTCATTTTTTCTGTAATATTCAAGAGAAGCCTCGATAAATCGTTGTTGCTCGCATGCTGTTCAACTGTGTTCCACTAAAAATAGATAGTTTGCCGTCTGTGGTTACGCTCTTGCCGTTACGTGGCTTGATATTAGTCCCTCGGTCTGAATTGAGGTTGCCTATTTCCGATTTTTCTAGCCTAGCAATGGTGACCAGTGCCATCCGCTGTGGCAGCTATGTTGGCGTGGTCCAACTTCGTGATAAAGACGGCGAGAACGAGGATGTGTTTCGTTGCGGGTGTGTCGGGCGCGTGTCTGATTGCCACGAGAGCAACGATGGGCAATTAGCGTTTGTTGTTCAAGGAATTTGCCGGTTTGAAATAATAAAAGAACTTCCGCGTGAGCAAAATGCTAGGCAGGCTGAAGTTTCGTACGACAAATATCAACTCGACGTCGTTCGTGAAGTGGACTATTCATTTGATCGTGAGCGCCTGCTTGACGTGCTGAAGAGATGCTGTAGTAAATTTCCCGTCATACCACAAATTGACGAGTTGGCGGCTATGTCGAATGAGAAACTCATTTCTATGTTGATGATGGTGTGGCCTTTCGATCCATACGAGAAGCAAGCGTTACTGGAAACCGAACATGTCTTGGCACAGTCGAATTTAATTACGTCTCTGCTGGAGCTTGACGCAGGCATGAAAGACTCCATTTTGTATCACTAGCACAGGCCTGTACAAGCGCGCAGCAACAGAGGACGTAGGGGTATGAGATTTTTAGATTTTGAAAAATCTGTTGCGGAGTTGGAAGGAAAGATTGAAGAACTTCGCCAGCTGTCTAGCTCGAAGGATTTGAACATCGCGTCCGAAATTAACAAGCTCCAGGCAAAATCACAAAAGATACTTGCTAAGATCTATTCGTCGCTGACACCGTGGCAAAAGGTTCAAGTCGCACGCCATGAAAATCGCCCGCAATTTTTGGATTATTTGCACGCGATGTCTCCTGATTTTGAATTGTTGGCTGGCGACCGGCTATTTGGCGATGACCATGCCTTACTTGGCGGAGTCGGACACTTTGCGGGACACGCAGTCATTATACTGGGACAGCAAAAGGGGCATGACACCGAATCCCGTCTGAAGCACAACTTTGGAATGCCGATGCCAGAGGGTTACAGAAAGGCTCGGCGGCTGCTTGAGTTGGCGGACAAATTTCGTCTGCCAGTTATATCTTTCGTTAATACCAGCGGGGCTTATCCCGGCATTGAATCTGAAGCGCGTGGGCAATCTCAGGCTATAGCCAGCTGTATTCAGGCTTGCTTGCGTGTAAACGTCCCCATTATAAGCGTAATCATTGGCGAAGGCGGCTCTGGCGGCGCGGTTGCAATTGCTGCGGCGAACCGAGTTTTGATGCTACAACACTCGGTTTACTCGGTCATTTCGCCAGAAGGATGCGCCTCCATTTTGTGGAAGACCGCAGCGGCAAACGAACTTGCGGCTGCGTCACAAAAGCTGACGGCACAGGACCTAATTGAGCTGGGAGTAATAGATAAAATTATCCCTGAACCTCTGGGGGGGGCACACAGAGACAAAAACCTCACGATAAAAAACGTGATCGATGTGCTTTCTGCAGAACTCGATGATCTTTTGCGAATAGAAGCAATTCGAGAGGACCGCACGGCCAAATTTACTCAGCTTTGGCACAGGACATAGCTATACTCATCCCATCTGACATTCCGGGTGGATTTTTGTAGTTTTACAATGCCTTGAACTTCAATAAAACCCGAAGAGTCAGGTGGGATATATATAGCGTTGTGCCTGCACATTTGGTCGACCAAACCATGACAATAAAACAAGGATTGCCGTGTCCGAAATAAACTCCGATCTCATTCGGCTCTACGAGGTGGCGTCATACGATCACTCACACGGGAAAGCCCCAATAATCGGGATATCGGTTGATTGCATCGACTCGAGAACTTGTCGTGAAAGCGTGTGGTACTCGGAGTATCCATGGTACGCAATCGGGCGGCGCTACGGTGAGGCTATCGTGCGCTGTGGAGGCATTCCCGTCCTGCTATGCAACAATTTGTCGAATGTGTCGCGCTACGCGGATATCTTGGATGGGCTGCTTTTGCCTGGAACTGCCATTGATGTTGACCCAGTTTTTTATGGAGAAACGTTTCGTCACAAGACGACTGTGACACACCCAGCTAGAACGCAGTTCGATCTTGCCATCACGCGCAAGATGATGACCGAAAAAAAACCAATATTGGGAATAAATTATGGTTGTCAGCTGATTAACGTGATGCATGGAGGAACGTTGCATCAACACATGATGGAAGAATTTCCTGATGCAGAAATTCACACACAGGAACCACTACTGATTTACCCGCGACACCCGGTTTCTATTGTCGCCGGAACGAAATTATATGACATGGTCGTGCGCGCTGACCCGCTTTACGTGAATTCTGTGCTAAACCACGAAACCAATTGTTTGGAAATTAATGTGAACAGCTTTCACCACCAATGTGTGAACATTTTGGGCGAGGGGTTAAGGACTACGGCGTTTACTCAAAACGGCGTAATCGAAGGGATTGAATCTACACAAGCCGACTTTTGCATCGGGACTCAATGGCATCCTGAATTTTTGCTGAACGTTGTTGACCTTACAATTTTTCAAGCGTTTGTGGCTGCAGCTAGTACCAGACTATAGGGCTCCCGACTGACTCGCCGGGTGGATTTTTATAGTTTTACAATGCTTTGAGCTTCAATAAAACCCGAAGAGTCAGATGTGATGTATATAGGGAATATACTGCTTTTTGTCGAAATCCGCCTAAAAAGCGGGCATTAACAAATTTTTAACTTTTCTCTGGGGGGTGCCATCCACAAACCCCCACCCACCCTCATTCTGGGGCTGAGGTCAGCGCACAAGCGGTTTTGGCCACTGCACACCTCGATATTAAGAGTACCTGGCAAATAATTAACAAGTCAACCCATAAACCCTTAAGGATTCCTTAATAATAAAAATATTTTTCCAATCACCAATCATCGCGTCAGCCCCTCTGCCCCAAAAGCAAGCGTTCGTCGCGCTTTTCGCGTATCTATACAAGGGCTCCCATGTGAAATGTTGGGATTACCACAGGGTTCCCGGCTGAACGGAGCTTCAGCTGGGATGTGTCACAGTCGTTCATCCATACTGGCGCTTGGGTTTTGTTACCTGCATTTCACATGGGATGAGTATAAGTCCCAACGCCCCGTTTCCAATTGTGCTACAATGAGCTGTCGGGGAATCTCGACTATGACGATAAAGATTGGCTAGAATAGGTGACATGGACCCGGGGGCAGTACCCGGCGCCTCCACGTGTGCGTATCGGCGGAAGCCGGCAGCTATGGGGGCGACACAGCTTCGACATGCACAATAAAGGGTCGGTGTTCGTCCGTTATTGTTCCGTCGTTATCGGGCAAAAAAGTATAGATGCCAAAAACATTAGCATCTCGGGTGTTGCGAATCGGAACCGCCTTCGCAGGCGTCGCCGCATAGCAGCAAACAGCAACCTTCCGAAGAAGGTGGCTGCTGCCTAATTTGCCTAACGGCAAGTTAGTCAGGGAAAGACCCGCGGTTGAGGGCGACCGGGCAACAGAACGCCCTCGTATGAGTTTGTTCATGCGTTTTACTTCATAAAAACGGTCGGAATACTCAGAGTCACGTTCGTTCTCCGCTCGGCAGAAGAGTGGCGCGTGCTGGCCATATTAGGTATAGTCTCCCCAGTTGTTGTATCCAGCGATAGATCACTGCCAATGAGCATACGGTTGTTGTTGAGTTGTTTGATTGCTGCGCAGTTGTCCTCAGCCGAAAATTCTTATGGAGCGGAAAAAGTCACCAATGGGGCGCCGAAAGAAACTCACAGCAGAGGTGAAAAACCACAAGATAAGCGCAATGCGCCAGACAACAACCACAAGAAAAAAGCGCCAACTAACGCAGTCCCTGACGACGAGCCGACGGAAGAAGACGCTAGCGCCACGGTGTCATCTCAATTCAACATATCAAGCTTGCCAACGACCACTGCAAAACAAGCATATTTGATCGATTTCGCCAGCGGAGCCATTCTTTTCGAAAAAAACGCCAACGAACTGATGAGCCCTTCGTCAATGACAAAGATAGCGACCGCGTGTTGTGTTGCGGAACAAATTAAGTCGAGCAAAATATTTCTGGATACAAAAGGCTCTGTGCAGCGCAGTGCGTACAGGAAAGAAGGCTCCACGATGTTTTTAAACGTGGGGCAGACTGTGTCCGTAGAAGATTTGCTGAATGGGCTGATTATTGTGTCCGCGAATGACGCAGCGGTCGCTTTGGGCGACGTTGTTTACGGATCGGAGGACGCCCTTGCGGCGGCCATGACTTCGCTTGCAAGAAGTTGGGGCTGCGTCCACACAAAATTCGTGAATGCAAGCGGCCTTCCGGATCCAGCTCACAAAACAACGGCTCGCGATCTTGCAGTGATAGCCTGTCATGCGATTTCCGACTACCCAGAAATGCTTCACTTGTACTCAACGAGGGAATTTACATTCAACGGAATCACCCAACCGAATAAGAATGTTTTACTTAATCGCAACATTGGTTGTGATGGGCTAAAGACAGGGCATACAAACGACGGGGGCTATGGAATAGTCGCCACATGCGTGCAGGACGGCAGACGGCTTATCTTGGTTGTTAACGGCTACAAAGGGGAACAAGAGCGTGCGTCAGACGCAACGGCACTGATCGCCTGGGGGATGAAAACGTTCGTCAATCACAATTTATATAAAGCCAACACCGTTATTGGAAAGATACCAGTTTGGTACGGCGAAGAGAGCGAACTGCCAGTTACTGTTGAGAATGATGTTGTCGTGACCGTGCCAAGTACATCCAAATACGACGTAAAAATCATTGTCAGATACGAGACGCCCGTGGCCGCGCCAATTCAAAAGAGTGATCAAATCGGCGAAATTCACATCACGTCCGGAACGTTTAAGCGCCCGATTGTGATTCCGTTGATTGCGGCGATTCCCGTGAAAGAAGGGGGCTTTTGGATGAAAGTAAAAGACTCTTTCCGCTATTTAATCTGGGGGGCCAGAAGTCCAAGGATGACGGGGATGGCGGCCCCCAAAGCCTAGGCACGCGTGTACTTGCAAGCGTACTCGCCTTGCGCTAAATGCCTTTAACTTCGCCAGCCAAAGCGGACCAACACAAGAAATGCATTTCAAAAACTACGCGGCTTTGAGGTCCTACGCAGGAGATGTTTTCTCGATGCACTCGATCAAATGGTGGAGAGACATTGCATTGCGTATCATCAACGATCTTACGGATCTGTCCTTTTTATCTTTCGCTTTATCTAAGATTGTAAGCGCCCATTTCCTCAAAACACCCATATTTTCTGCGGTGTTGTCGTTCCGGATGCAAGCCTTATCCTCACTAAAGCTTACGTTCAAAAGCAGTATACAGATACAGTGGCTCCTGTCAAACAAAATAGCAGCACCTGATTAC
>JAIRNK010000026.1 GCA_031258095.1 Holosporales bacterium | reverse complement strand
GTGTGCGAAACAACAGATTTTTTGCCAATCCAAGGGAATTCCGAGAGTCTATATCCGGATTCTTTACAAATACATGGGGTTTAATCGCAGAAACTATGCGATCACGAGTAAACGATAATTTTCAGACATTGCCGATTCCCATGCTTTCATGCTAGGTCTGTATAGTGAAACACGTATTCACCAAAACGTACGTTTGCAAGCGGAAGTTGAACGAATACCAATGATTGACAAGACTGAAAAGCCCCAAAACCCACCGAGCCAAGGCTTCGCGCATTAGAGAGGTCAATTAATAACAACTGTGAATATCCGAACGCGTTCTGGGAAATAGTGCGGAGACGACTTCCTCTCTCAACCGACACGGTTTTCAGCCAAGATCCAGAACACGCATGCTCACTAATGATTTCCACGCTTGCAGGAATTAGAAGTGATCTAGCTCGACTGAAAACGCCGCGGGGAATCCGTCGTAATTTGCTTTTGGGTTCAAATGCCACGTACAGCTCATTTGTTATCATGTGCTCAAGAATTTCATATACGTCAGAGGGAATGACTACCCGACAAGCATTTTGATCGTCCTTTTTGACTGAAAGGGGCACCCTATCGAGTAGTAACGCGAAACAATTTTCACAGAACACTCTTCTCGGGAACGGATCTTCGTACGCGTTGTGGTAGTGTTCGCTGCGTCCGTTATAAACACGTGAGCCAGCGATAGCGTATGGAAATGTACCCGATGGCGTCGAGGCAAAACCATTACACCATGCCAGCGCAAACAGCACACAACCCGCTACGCTGAATCTTCCTGCCTTCATATTCATACCGTTGATAAAACATCGCATAGCACTCGAATGATACCCCCTACTGCAGATTTGTCAACCCGGCAGAAGAATAGATATGTAGACATTTCATGTTTTTGCGCCAGTCTTGTCAAATTGTTGTACTAGGCGATCGACGATAATACACACGCGATGCGCCATAAAACCATGTTCGCGTCCGAGCCGGGGAGAATTCGAGCAAAATGCTAAGGAGCAGGAGGACTCGCGGCCACGTTCACCCGCTGTCCTTTCTGTGCCGCAGCAAGCCACAATTTCTTTGGCCTCACGCGCTTTCTTCGTCCAGCCCTTCCTTTTCTCCTTCGAACGGGGACTCGTCGCTTTGCGGCCTTCACGGGACCCGAGTGAACGACAGGATATGCAACGGGTTTTGTGACAGGATTCGAGCCGGTTTGCGGAAGGGCTGGCACTGCAGCAGGCATTCCGACAGTTTCTAGAGTACTGTTGCTGGGCGCGTTGGCCGTAGAAGCGTCGTTAACAGGCGTCGCCGAATTAACAGGAGAGACACTAGGCTCGTTGAGTATCAAAATTGGACTGTCCTCAACATTGTGGATCACTGGAGATGGAACTGGCAAATAGTTAGGCTGTGCAAAAGAAGTGTCGTTTCGCGGTGTGGAACAAAATTTTCGGACAACGTTCTTGTGCTCAGCGATCTGCCTCGGCGAAACGGATGTCCAGTCAACACAGTTATTCTCGCCCACATCGTGTTGCGTAACATTGGTTTCAGGTTGTTGAACGACGTTGGGCATTTCCCCGCTTAACAATAGCGCTTCCCTTTTCAACTCCTCGAGCCTATTCCGCTCACGCATCCGTTCGAACTCAATTTCTTTACACTCTTCCTCCGTCAGAGGCTTAGGTAACGATGCGTGTGAATCAAACTGATCAACAACCCGTGAAAGCGACGGACGTGACGATTGTTCAGTGGTGACAGGCTTATTCAAAACAGGCGTATCGGTGTCAGCTCGTGTATTTTGACTATTCGACAAGTTCGCGTCTTCTAGTTTTTTCTCCGCAACAACAACATCCGCAGCTTTGTCATACTTTTTATTTTTTTTCTTTTTGCGCTTATCGCCTTCGCCGTCAGACTCCTTACTTTGCACGGCTTTCTCTGCGTTAATCCGAGCCGCGGCCGCTTCAGCCATTTGCCTCCGCAGCTCTTTAGATTTTTCCTCTGCTTCTTTTATTAGCTGTCTCAACTCTTCAGCATTGGGGATGGGGCCTAGGTCCGAAGAACGAATTTCCGTTTTTGCAGCATTTTGTTGCACAGGCTCGTTCTCCACGTGAATTTGCGGGTGTAACAATATGTCGTTGGCACGTGCTGATTCATTGGAGCTGTCTTGCTTCGCAACCTTTTCAGCATCATTCGCCTTGGACGACTCGTCTTTCGACGGCGTTTTCTTATAGCTGTTTGGGATGCTGAGAGGGGCCAGCGGGATAACTTCGAATTCATCCGGGCCATTGTGGTCTAGCCCAAGTCTCGACTTTACGAAGTCACACCTCGTGCAAATGACCAATGTAGCCAGCGATAAGATGAGTTTCCTGAACAAGCAACTAACCAGAAAATGCCACTCCTCGGCGGAAATGTTAGCATGTTTAATATTTTGTTAATAGTGAACCCCAAAACGGGAAATGTCGCATCCGGTAGGACAACTGGTAAGCCTCAAGACACACTGTAGAATACTCTCAAGGTACGTCATGTGTTCTAAAACCTGGGCATTCTTGGGTTGATTGAACGCAAGAAGCTCACTTGCGTTTTTCGTTTTAACATGTACAGGGCTCCCGACTGACTCGCCGGGTGGCTTTTTGTAATGCATTCAACTAAATATTTCATGGCAAACTGTCGGCTCTATAGTTGACTTACTTTTGTGACTGAGAGACTATCTACATAGAAGGTACTATTGTTCTAGTTGAGGATTTCATGAAGAGGTTGTTTGTCTGTGCTGTGCTCTTTGCTGGAGCGGCTTCGCTGATGGCGGAAGATGATTGCCATGAGGGGGGTGCCTGTCCTGCGCATGGGCAAGCAGTTGGGCCGAATGGAGCTGGATACGGGGCGCCTCCTGCCGATGCGCCAACGGATGCTCCTGAGCCAGCAACAAACCCCGCCGATGAGGGGATAGACATGTCGCAATTCTTTGCAGAAGCAGAAGAAGGGTAATAAGGTAAGAGCTGCTTAGCCTAAATCATAAAAGATCCGTTCTTTCATAGGCAGGCAGGGCCTACGCACGAAAAATTTGCGCCAAACAACTTGACAAATGGTTGAAAGACATCGCGTTCTTTCGCATCAAGGATTTTGTCGATTGCCCAGGTTTTCGCTGTACCCCTTTTAAT
>JAIRNK010000016.1 GCA_031258095.1 Holosporales bacterium | reverse complement strand
ATATACTGCTTTTACTCGAAATCCGCCTAAAAAGCGGGCATTAACGAATTTTTAACACTTTTGACGGGGACTGCCATCCACAAACCCCCACCCACCCTCATTCTGGGGCTGAAGTCAGCGCGCAAGCAGTTTCGTCCACCGCACACCTCGATATTAAGAGTACCTGGCAAAATATTAACAAGTCAACCCATGAACACTTAAGGTTTCCTTAATAATAAAAATATTTTTCCAATCACCACTCATAGCGTCAGCCCTTTTGCCCCAAAAGCAAGCGTTCGTCGCGCCTTTCGCACGACCTACGCATGAGATATTGTATTGACGCATTTGATTAAATGGTGGAGAGACATCGCATCACGTCTCATCAGTGATCTGACAGATCTGTCCTTTTTATCTTTCGCTTTATCTAAAATTGTAAGCGCCCATGTTCTCAAAACAGCCATATTATCTGCGGCGTTGTCATTTCGTATGCATGTCTTATCTTCGTTGAAACTCACATCCAAACGCCAGTGTAACTTATTTTCTATTCCCCAATAAGCTCTTGCGACTTCATTTAATTTATTCGCGTTTAGTTTTAACGATGATATATAAAACCTTGTTTCTGTTGTTGTTTTCCCTTTTTAGTGACCGTTGCGGAAATCATGCCAAGCCGCAAAAGCTCATGCGTAGGCCCTGTCCCATCTGACGCTCCGGTTTCATTGAAGGCTCAAAGCCTTGTAACATCAAGACTTGATTCCCCGGAGTGTCAGTCGGGAGCCCCATATTTGCGTCTAGCCAACCTTCATAGCGTTCCACCGGCTTACATCGCACGAAAAATTGATGGCTAACGCGTTTTATTTTACAATGGAGTAGGTTTGCGGTTTGCAACGATGCTTTAAAGTTTTATGTCTAAAGATTACTACGAGATTCTGGGCGTTTCCAAAACCGCGTCCGCTGCAGAAATAAAAAAGGCTTACCACAAGCTTGCAATGAAGTATCACCCCGATCGCAATAAAGGGCAGGCTGAAGCCGCAAACAAGTTCAAGGAAATTAATGAAGCGTACGAAGTTTTAAGCGATTCTGAAAAGCGAGCAAGGTTCGACAGATACGGTTCGGCAGATGCTAGCGCTGGATCTGGAGGCGCGTCTCACGGTTTCGACGGCTTTAGTAATGCTGGGTTCGGCGGGTTTAACTTCGACGATATTATAAATGAAGTATTCGGCATGGGAACCAGGCGCCAACGCAAAGGATCAATGGCGCAGCCTGGCACGGACCTCAGATACGACATATCTGTTTCTCTTGAGGAAGCTTTTGCAGGGACAACTTCGAAAATACAAATTCGGACCTATTGTTCCTGCAACAAATGTAGTGGAACCGGAAGCGCGTCCAAAACAGACGATACGTGTTTTGCATGCAATGGGCACGGTGTTTTTGTCCACCAGCAGGGTTTTTTTACTGTGGAAGAGACTTGCAGCACTTGCGGCGGCTTTGGGCGCGTGTTAAAAAATCCATGCTCTGCTTGCAGCGGTTCCGGTCGCGTAATTAGCGATAAAACGCTTGATGTCAAAATTCCAAAAGGCGTTGATAACGGCACGCAAATTCGCCTGCCGGGAGAGGGCGAAAGCGGATTCCGTGGGGGTAAGTGTGGCGACCTTTACGTGTTCGTCACTGTAAAACCGCACAAACTTTTTCAACGTGACGACAAAAACCTTACTTGCCAGGTTCCAATTTCAATAACAACTGCGGCGTTGGGAAAGGAGATTAGCGTGTCTTCGATTGACAGAACGCCTCTTCAAATAAAAATTCCGGCAGGGACTCAGACCGGACATAAATTCTGCATAAAAGGCAAGGGAATGCCTAGCTTAAGAGGGAATTCATTTGGCGATTTGTTCGTGGAGGTCGTTGTTGAAACACCTGTAAAGCTGACGAAGCGCCAGAAGGACATATTGCAAGAGTTGGATTCTGAAGAAAGCACCCCAATGTCGAGTGGCTTTTTCGCCAAAGTAAAAGAGTTCTTTGCGGATAGATGAGGCTTCTGACTGATGACCTCCAGCCCTTGAAACGGTCGCTGGGCTTGTAAACAAAAAAAACTTGTTTTAATCTCGTTGTTAGTAGCGGAATAGCTCGCACAAAGCCTCGCACAAAACTTGGGCGGTGTGGGCAATCAATAGGATAGAAGCTAATGAAGGCATCCAAATATCTGTCAGTGCTGTCGCTTTGTGTCTTAACAAGCTGTGTAGAGGAAAAGATTGACCTTGAAAAGGATGTTCCTGACCGTGCTAAGTTTATTGCTCAACAACACGCAGAAACCGCTCGAGCAGCATCAGAGGGCCCTGTTGCTAAGCAAAACTTCAAAGAGTTATCAGAGCTTCAAAAAATACAGCGGACAATTGAGATCCGAATCGCCGAGTTAAATGCTGCTGGAGCCATGAATGGTGCTATTTGTCCCCTTTGCAGAAAGCGGTTTGATATTCAGGCATCAAAAGCGGCCCTCGTAACAAGAAAGAAGAAAAGCGCCAGGCGTCAAAAAAACAAGACTCGCAGAAATCAAGCTTCGGCAGCCGCGCGGTCAGCTCAACCACAGGCTCAACCGGTTGACGTCCCTATGCAGCCACAGCCACCACAACAACCACAGCCTGCGATGGTCCAACCAGCGCCTGGGTACTTGCCAGGAGGATTCGTCCCGGCACCGCAGCCACAGGTTGTTTCCCCGTATCAACCGCCTATGTAGAAATGGATATACTCATCCCAGCTGAAACTCAGTCCGGAAAATCCAGAATCCAGTAAGGATGAACGACTATCAAATCCCAACGTTTCAGTCGGGAGTCCGATAGACGCGTCCTGCCCGTATCCTCGGGTTTGGCGACTGCTAAGCTTTTTGTATGACTAGGTGCGTTTTCCGGTTTTCGAATTACTACATCAGCTTTATAAATAGCAGATATGTAAAAGAGACACACAAAACGCTGTCGAAACGGTCCGAAAGTCCGCCGTGCCCTGGGACGAGCCTGCCCATATCCTTTACGCCAAGAAATCTCTTCGCAGCAGATTCAAGCAAGTCGCCAAAGTGTGCCAACAATGACAACTCCGTTGCGATCCACGCGCTTTCAAGCGGCAACTGCCCTAGTAAATAAACGCCTAAATAAGCTCCTCCAGCTGCAGCCAAGGCTGTGCCACCTAGCGCCCCAGACCACGTTTTTTTCGGACTGATTTGCGGAGCTAACTTCGGTCCTCCAATGATTCTTCCAATAAAAAATGCCCCAGTGTCTGTCAACCAAATGCACGCAAACACGAACATTATAAAGTCTTTTCCACATACACAATGCGCACGCCCCAAGGCCCACAACGACATTGCAGCATATAAAAGGCCGAATTGAGCTAATCGGTGACGTTTACTGTTAAAACTTGAGCTTGAATTTGCGTCAAAGCACCGCCTTCGCACGCCGATTAAACACACAGCGACCCACAAAACGAGAGCCACGTGCCAACTTTTTAACAAAAGAGCCGCAAGTAAAAGCGTGACGCCAATCAGCGCGGTTATCCCTGGCCCGCGCGCCTTCATGCCAGAGGCATTCAACCACTCGAACACTATCCCTCCGAAAAGCGATGCGACGAAAACGCCAAAATATGTTTCACCAAGGTATATTGACGCAACGATCAGCAGCACGATAACAGACGCGCTGAAAAACCTTAAGTAAAGCTCTTTGTTCGAAGAATTGCGCGCACGCGTCGTGTTCATGCGCGTTCCCGCCCAAAATTACGAGTACGAAGTTGATAATCATCAAGTATCCTTATGAATCCATCGACAGAAAAATCAGGCCAAAATTCTGAAGTAAACGCCAGCTCGGTATAATCTAAATACCAAAGCAGGAATCCACTAAGACGCAATTCATTGGCCGAGCGAATCAACAAGTCTGGCGGCGGAATATCATTCAAATCTAAGTGAGCGCGAAATTCATCTAGATCAACGGGGCTTAACTCACGCTGTTGTACATTTTGTGAGTCATGCGCTTGCTGCAAACTCCTTTGAGACGTTTGATCAAAGCGGTCCTGTTCTAGCAGTTCTGTAAATCGTTCACGCAATACACCATTCACTGCTCGCAATATTTCATCCTGTCCTGAGTAAGCTACGGCAAAGACGAGGACAGTCCCGGAGTTATTTTTTGTTTCGTCCACCAATCGCGTTAGTTCGCGCTGCAATGCGTGAGGAAGGGCAAGCATATTGCCAATAATTTTGACCCGGCAACCGTGTTTCTTCATCTTATTCGAAAAATCGCCAATTGCCGTTAATGCAAACTCAAAAAAGTGCTCCAGCCATAGGCTACTGCGTCGGCGCACATTCTCCAGCGACAACAGATAAAAGGTCAGATACTCTATGCCAATCTGGATCGCGTATGTCGTAACGTCATCAACGACGTGAACTCCAGCTATGTAGCCCTCTCGCGGAGTCAAACCACGCGCACGCGCCCAACGGGTGTTTCCATCGGGAACAAAGGCGACATGTCGAGGAGGTGCCCCCGAACTCCCCTTTACGGCTGATAATTTCGTCGCAGAGGAACGCACTGTTGTAACCCATGTACCGCCACTCGGCCGGATTGTAGCAAACAGGACAGAAACATTCTACGATCCTACTTTCTATCTGATTTCGCAAAAATCGACGCAGTAATATTCGCAATTTCTTCTCTGACCAGCGCTTCAACAATTTGTTTAATGTTTTGCTCAACCCATTGACCAACGGCCATTTTGATTGAATCGAGAACAAACCGGTCTAGGTTTCCAGCAGTTTTCTCAGTTTTTACAATAGATTCCTTGGTCTGAGCCAACTCACGAACAGTATTCGCAAAGTCTTGCAAAATAGTCTGTGCGCCTTGCTTGTTGACAGCATTTTCCCGTTCGACGATGGGCGCAGTCGTTTGCTGCACGGGTTTTGAAGGCTCGCCATCTATTAGTCGCTTCAACTCCTCGGGAATTTCATACGTACGCCCTTCATCAGGCACACTTGGCTCGTGATAATCGTTTTCATCGCCATATGGAGCATCGTTAGCGCGAATGGCATTTTTTATGAAACCAGGCATATCAATTCTGTCAATGTTCGGCCTGATGCCTGCGATCTCTTCAACTGGAGACAACCGAACTATCTTATCCGGACTCGCCTTCTCCGGCTCGTCTGGGTATCTTTGGCTTTCTGTCTTATTTTCTTCTTCGACCAAAACGAACTTTTTAATCGAGTTCAAAATGTCCTCTATTGAGGCGTCGTTTTCTTGAGTCATGGTCTTGCTATCGTCAAAAAGTGCGCTTTGTACACGTTCTTTACATACCTACATTTATCTTTAGAAACGCGTATAAATCTTCCCCAATGAGTGAATCTACCATACGTTTGATCTCAAAAAAAACATCATATGCCTTATCTATACAGCTAGCCACAATTCCGTATTTTTGGAAATAAAAATCACGCTTTTGCTCAATCGTCAAATACTTATCGCTTCCTGATATTTTATCGCAAAGTTGTATTAGCTGCACCGCAAAGTCATACTCGACGTCCTGCAGTTTCTGGCTGATTGCGCTGGCTTCAACGACATCGCCTTTACAATAGAATGTTATATACTCGCTCGCGTGTTTATCTGGGAATGAATGCGTCAAGCATATTTTGGCGATGTCATTGTGCCCAGAGTCTTTCATAAGCGAATATCCAAGCAGCGGATGTCTATACATTTTATCTTTGGGCAAGCAGAACTTCGCAACGTCGTGAAAAAGCCCGTATCTATATGCTGCAAATGGATCAATTTTCCCCGTTTTTTCTGCTATATCAAAGGCAGCCTTGGCGACTAACCCAGAGTGTCCCAATATTCGAATGTTGTTAGAGAACATGATGAAGACCGACAGCTCAGCCATAAAAACCGCCGTCAGCGTAGCACGTTTAAAAAAGAAAAACCCATTGTTACATGTGTATATCTGCTTGTTGGGTTTTGTGTATAATAGGGCGTCGGCGATTCTTGATACAACATCCAATGCTGCTCTCCCAACAAAGACGCACAGTAGACCAAGCACGGTACATTGTCAAAAAGCGGGCTAAAAGAAGCACCACAAGATCTTTGGTGCATCCTATAACGAAAGGACATGTTGGAGTCTCGTCAAAACGTTCAAATACAACTAAGCGATCGAAGGAGGTTTTGCCAAACGAACCTGTCGCGGCCGAGTCTACTTCTGGCACATCAGAACATGAAGGCGCAGAGGAATCTGTTTTGACCAGCATGATTTCGATCCGTGGTGCGAGGACACACAATCTGAAAAACATAAGCTTGGATATTCCGCGCAATAAATTCGTCGTTATCACGGGCGTAAGCGGCTCAGGAAAATCATCATTAGCGTTCGATACAATATACGCCGAAGGGCAGCGCCGTTATGTAGAAAGTTTATCGTCGTACGCGCGCCAATTCTTGCACATGATGGACAAACCGGACGTCGATTCAATTAGTGGTCTCAGCCCCGCCATATCTATCGATCAAAAAGCGCAATCGCACAATCCGCGCTCCACTGTAGGAACAGTGACAGAAATTTACGACTACATACGGTTGTTTTTCGCTCGTCTTGGGGTCCCGCATTCGCCCACAACTGGGCTACCTATTGAGGCAAAAACGATAGACCAAATGGCCGATTACATATCGCAACTGGGCTCTGGCGTAAAGTTCTATATCCTGGCTCCCGTCGTAATTGCGAAAAAAGGAGAGTACAAGAAGGAATTGCAATCATACCTTCAGCAAGGATTTCAGCGAGTCGTTATCGATGGCACAGTGCGTTCTTTGGATGATGTCCCCGACCTTCCACGTGGAGCAGCGCATACAATCGCAATTGTGGTGGACCGCCTAGTCGTGCCGACCATTGATATGATACCTGGAGCGTGGCAAACCCGCATCAAGGCATCGCTAGAAGCAGCTATAGCTATAACTAACGGCGTCGTTTGGGTTCAGCAGGTTGCGCCAAATTCCGAAAACCTCGGTGAATTAACGATCTTGTCAGAGAAATTTGCTTGTCCGGTCAGTGGTTTTTCACTCGAAGAAATCGAGCCATCATTGTTTTCTTTTAACAATCCGAATGGGGCATGCCCTCAATGCAACGGGCTTGGAGTCGAGAGTAAGTTCGACCCGCATCAAGTCATCGATTGGTCGCTCAGCATAAAACAAGGCGCAATTATTTGCCTAACGGATGAGGTTTTTTCGGTATATCGACTGCAGCACATGCGCAATTATTATCAACGATTGATTGAGGCTATGGCCGACCAGTTTGGTTTCTCTAAAACAGCACAATTTAAAAATTTGCCTGAAACGGCCAAAAACCTCATTTTATACGGTTCAGACGATATCCCCATTCCTTTTGTGATTCGGGGGCGCAAGGAATATCACTTCAACAAACCATTTGAAGGCGTGCTGAACATTCTAAACAGGCGCTTCCTGGAAGATAAAAGCGACGCACTGCACGAACTTATGACGCCTTGGCAAAAGACTTGCGAATGTGCGAAATGTCGTGGACAACGGCTGTCTCCGGAAGCTTTGTGCGTTAAAGTTTCTGAAAAAAATATTGCAGAAGTGAACAGTATGTCGATTACTGAGGCACTGTCTTGGTTTAAGTCGTTAAAGTTTTTCCCAAAGCAACAGAAGATCGCGGCAAAAATTGTCAGCGAAATCTGCAACAGGCTCAGCTTTTTGGAAGACGTTGGCTTAAGTTATCTAACGCTGTCACGCAGTTCGAATACATTGTCTGGAGGAGAGAGCCAACGCATTCGGCTTGCGTCGCAAATTGGCTCTGCGTTAACGGGAGTTCTTTACGTGCTGGACGAGCCGTCGATTGGGTTACATCAGCGCGACAACGATCGGTTACTCGCGACAATTAAGCGCCTCAGAGATATTGGAAATACAGTTATTGTAGTGGAACATGATGAAGACTCTATAAGGGAAGCGGACTGGGTCGTAGACATTGGAGTTGGCGCTGGTGTCTTGGGTGGAAACGTTATTGCACAAGGGCGACTTGATGATGTGCTGGCTTCGCCAGAGAGCTTAACAGCAGGCTATCTCACTGGCCGAAAAAAAATTGTCGTGCCAAAAAGTCGACGCCCGATAAACCCAAGCAACAAGACGATTGAATCCGCTCGGCGATTTGTAAGAAGGTGGGCATCATATCGCGACATAACAGAATCGTGGCGTGGATCGTCCGATTCAGTTGGAAGTTGGGGGAGTGTTCCATGGCTAAGATTGATCGGAGCGAATAAAAACAATTTGCAGAACATTTCTGTGGACGTGCCGCTCGGGCGTTTTGTGTGCGTAACAGGTGTGTCTGGAAGCGGCAAATCCACCTTTTTAGAGTGCTTGTCTACTACGTTAGGACAAAAGCTTACCGATGGTTTTATAGACCAAACGTTCTGTGATGAACTGCTGGGATCAGGCGCAATTGATAAAATCATTAACGTGGACCAATCTCCAATCGGCAGAACCCCGCGTTCGAACGCTGCAACGTACATTGGGTGCTTCGCCGCTATCCGAAATTGGTTCGCAGAGTTGCCCGAATCAAAAGCGCGCGGATATACTCCTGCCCGGTTTTCTTTTAACGTCAAAGGCGGGCGCTGTGAGGCATGCCAGGGAGACGGCGTAACGAAAATCGAAATGCATTTCTTGTCGGATATTTACGTGGAGTGCGACCAGTGTCATGGGCGCCGCTATAATCAGGAAACATTGTCAGTAAAATACAAAGAAAAGAATATATCCGACGTGTTGAATATGAGTGTAGACGACGGATTAATATTTTTCGATTCGCATGTTCAGATCTGGAGCCGACTTAAGCGATTGCAGGAAGTCGGGCTCGGGTATCTGTCGATTGGGCACTCCGGAACATTGCTGTCGGGTGGGGAAGCTCAACGCGTAAAACTGGCAAAAGAGCTGTGCAAGAAAGCAACAGGGCACACGTTGTATATATTTGATGAGCCAACGACGGGGTTACATTTTGAGGACGTGCGCAAACTTATTGATGTGCTGAATCGTTTGGTTGACCAAGGAAACAGTGTATTGGTGATAGAACACAATTTAGACGTAATCAAAATCGCGGATTGGATAATCGACTTGGGTCCAGAGGGGGGAGATCATGGAGGGCAAGTTGTAGCAGAGGGCACCCCGGAAATGGTCGCCCAAAACGACAAAAGCTTTACAGGGAAATACTTGAGGCGTTACCTGTAAGGTCTAGCTCATTGCTATAGGGTTCCCGACTGACGTTACAGGGACCAACTCCTGATATTACAAGGCTTTGAGCTCTCAATAAACCCGGAACGTCAGATGGGATGTGTATATGCTATGACGCGATGCTTTATCAAGCGGCACTGTAGCTGTAATGTACAACCGGTAAACTTATTCATTGCTGGGCAAGCTGTGCGCACGTCGAAGAAAACCAACATCCGACTATATATTGAGAGCATCGTGCCCGATCTGCCAACTATCGTTTCTTTTACGCAAGCGCACTATTTGCTGCACGTAATGCGCTTAAAACCTGGAGATCGCCTGCGCATTTTTAACTGTTCTGTTGGCGAGTTTGATGCAAGGTTGGAGCAAAGGAAGCATGATGTGCTCGTCATCCCATTGGCGTGCGTCCGCGCCCCAGAGCCGCGTGATCCACCAACTTGGTTGGCCTTCTCTCCAATCAAACCACATTTAACGCACTTTGTTGTAGAAAAGGCAACCGAACTTGGCATATCTGACATTCAGCCCATTTTGTTCGACCTTACCCAGTGTCGTGAAGTGAATGTTTCGAAGCTACAAGCGATTGCAATAGAGGCCTCCGAACAGTGTGAACGCCTGACTGTCCCACATATTCATACGTCGCAAAAACTTGCATCGTTCCTTGAAAATCTGCCGACAGTTCGCTGGTTCGCAGCAGTAGAACGATGTGGAGACGCTCCCACACTGCAATCCACAAACGAAGCAGTGGGCGTACTGATTGGACCAGAAGGCGGCTTTTCTGCACGCGAAAAGTCTTCAATCAGTTCATGCATGCAGGTCGTGTCGCTAGGAGCCAATGTGTTACGGAGCGAAACTGCAGCGATTTGTGCTCTCAGCCGTTTACGTAACGCCATAAACCACCCTCATCTATCCGATCCTTTTGCTCCACAGGTTGAATAACATTCGGAAATGCTGTATTTGGTGAGCTGGGACGTTGGTGTTTGTCGAAAAACGCGATGTTGACCGCGTCGCAACGTAAGGCACGCGTCACAAAAGCAAGTCGTCTTGTATAAGAAAGGACTAAAAATGAATAGGATTCTTGTAAAATTGTCTGGAGAGTCGTTAAGCAAAGATATCTCAATGCTTGACAACTATGAGGAGCTTTCTTATCTAGAGCAGGATGGTTTTTTGCCGCAAATATCAGGCTTTGGAGTTGCCAACAAGACAATGGTGCTAAAACTTGCGCTGGATCTCAAACGAGCTGTGGAGCAGAACATATCGCTTGCAGTTGTGATTGGCGGCGGGAATTTGTGCCGTGGGACAAGGGACAGCGTGAGCCACGGGCTTCGCGCAAGCACAGACAAAATTGGAATGCTTGCTACCGTTATAAATGGAATTGTGCTGAGCTCTGCACTTAGAATCGTCGGTGTGCACTCGGTCGTCTTGTCTACGCGCTCTATGCCCGCAATATGCGAACTGTACTCCGTTGGACGCGCGATGACTTGCATGGAATCAGGACAGGTGGTCATTTGCGTTGGAGGCAGCGGACAGCCATTTTTCACGACAGATACGGCGGCTGTTATCCGGGCGTGCGAGCTTAGTTGTGATGCATTGCTGAAGGCAACAAATGTTATAGGAATTTACGATGTGGACCCCAAAAACAATCCAGACGCTAAGTTTATCGAACGTATATCGTATGATGACTTTTTGACACAAAAAATACAGATCATGGATGCAACAGCAATTTCAATTGCAAGAGATGAGCAGCTTCCAATTTACGTTATGAGTACATACGCTGATGACGCAATTGTTCGTGCGTGTCGTGGAGATTTGGTGAAGTCTGAGATTTCTGTCCCCATTTAACGCGTAGATAGCATTGCTATACACATCCCATCTGACGCTCCGGGTTTCTTGAGAGTTCAAAGCCCTGCAACATCAGGACTTGCTCCCCGGAGTGTCAGTCGGGAGCCCTGTATTGTCCGTTTTGGAAATATTTTTAATGTTAATATGCTTTAAACTATTTGTAGGTTGACTTGTTAAGTATTTACTGGAGATTTTTGATATTGAAATGTGCTGTGAGTAAAATCGCTAGCGCGCAAAGCAAAACATCAAGCGGAGTCACTCTTCTTCGATACAAAAGCCGCGATAAGTTTGTTTATTAATGATTCAAAATTCAAAGGCGGCCTAGCGTAAACAAATGTTGCCCCATCTTCGAGAAAATCATCACTAACTCCAAGTATGATCTCGACAAATTTGTCCCCCATAAGCCCAGAAGATGTAATAGCAACGGACGAATCATCAGGAATACGAATCCCCTTTCTCACTTTAAGGGTCAGCTTTACACGGTAAGCTTCATCAAACTCGATGGCCGAAACGCACCCGACGCTCACGCCTCCTATTTTTATCTCGCTATTAACAGACAGCCCATCAACCGAATCAAACACCGCCTTATATGTATTTCCGCCCCCGCTGGGAACGCTGGACGACGTCAGATATCCAAAAATAAGAAACGCTGTTGCAATAAGAACAACAATGCCACCAACAACAGTCTCCACCATGCTGTTTTGCATGAGATATCTTTGCAAAAGACCACCTAGTGTGGATTCTATTACATTTGTAAACAAAACAGAACGCAACAAAAAAACGGAGCCCTGTTCACACGGTGTGTTTTTTCACTTTTTTGGTGGTTTTTTGCGAAAACACACCCTTGAACAATAACAATTGCATAAGACGTTGATATTCGGCTCCGTTAACATGAACAGTCTTCAATCGAACATAAAATATCCTCAATCATCTTGTTTCGGCATGAAATAACAAATGGGGAATGACCAAGCATTTGTTCAAAATGACAACCATTAGACATCAACGCTTTTCGGACTTCATTTTTATTCAAAATTTTCTGCCCCGAGCTTGTGTTAACAAAGGTGTTAATGCAACTCGACGCAGCCACATCACACCGCTCATAACCAAAGCCAATTTGTTTCAACAGGAAGGCTTCAAATAACAAATAATAAGCAATCCAATCCGCAGACACAGTTGATATCCTCAACTGCTCAAAAAAAGACAAAACACCATCAAAAACATGCACATGCGGAGTGCGTTCGTCTAAAACTGCGCACAAAACCTCACACGCAAAAATAAAAACGCTCAATTTGGCTCGATCCCGCATAAAAAATGGGCTATATGAAAACTCTATATCAAAGCGCCAAACACCAAGCTGTTCCCGCAAGCGCGCAATCCAAGTCGCACGGACAACATCCCCAGGAAGAGGTGGTTTTCCGTACCTCAACAACGCTTTGTGCAATCCGTGTTGTTGAGACAAAACCGTGACAATATACGATTTTTCACCAAACCTCGCCGTTTTTAATGTAATCGCAACATCTTCCCAATACACAATGTTTCCACACTCACAAACAAGCTGCTACCACCCAAATACCCAAGAAAAGAAAGCAGCTCTACAACAAACGAAAACACACGGATACAAACCTACAACTTGACGGCTTTGTTGATTATACGGTAAATCTCGAGTGAGTTTGCGCGCCCAGATAGCTCAGTTGGTAGAGCAAAGGACTGAAAATCCTTGTGTCGTTGGTTCAATTCCATCTCTGGGCACCACTCACCTGCACAACGTCACATATCAGTCGCAATTATTTCAGCAATCTGTATAGCGTTTGTCGCGGCTCCCTTGCGAAGGTTGTCTGCAACCACCCACATCTGATACCACCTACCACCACACTGGCGCAACCGGCACACAAACACCTCGTCTCGCCCCTCAACATCTGGTGCGCTAACATATTCTGAGAGTGACCTTACCAAAACAACCCCGGGAAACGAACCTATAGCGTTATTAAGTTCATCCAATGAAACATCATCACTTAACTCAAACGCCACCGACTCGCTGTGGCCCCTCCAAACAGGCACGCGAACACAAGTTGGAACAATAGCAATATCGGGGCGCAAAATTTTCTGCGTCTCCACCACCATCTTCCACTCCTCTTTGGTTTGACCGTCGTCCATAAACACATCAATTTGCGGAATCACGTTATATGCAATTTGTCGTGGAAAACGCGCAACACTAAGATCCCCGCTAATTTGCCTCTGCAATTCAGCCACACCGCTCCTTCCGGCACCAGAAACAGATTGATACGTAGAAACAATAACCGTGCGCAAACGAGAAACATCGTCTATAGGTTTTAGCGCCATAACCATCTGTATGGTTGAACAGTTTGGGTTGGCAACTATGTTTTTTTTTGCGCTAGCTATCGCGTGGGCATTTACCTCCGGAACAACAAGCGGAACATCTGGGTCCATCCTAAAAAACGATGTATTATCGACAACCCAACATCCTTGCGCCGCAGCCTTCGGTGCGAAAACGGACGACACACTTGCTCCAGGAGAAAATAAGGCTACGCTGCATTGCGAAAAATCGAATGTACTCAATGCATGAACGGATAGGGTGGTTTCTCCATATGGTACGGTGGCCCCTTGTGATTTTTCGGATGCAACGGCAAAAACATTGTCTGCTGGAATGTATTTTTTATGTAAGATCGTTAAAAATCCTTGCCCTACAAGTCCAGTTGCACCAACGACAGCAATTTTTATTTCTTGTAAGGAAGACATTCGACACGATCACAAAAACATATAAATTATAATATATAGGTTGTTATGGTTGTTGTACCATGTTGGTAGTGTTGGTGAGTTTTTATTAACACAGTTATTAACATTTTTAAACGATGATTCACGTTGGTTGTTTGAGTTATCCCCGTGGTGTTGGTAGATTTATCAAGTGTGGATAAGTCTTCATCAGACTGTGAATATTTGTGCTGTTGCTAACAGCGTGGCATTTTTGGTGTTTTTTTCAACAGATTCTACACAGGTTGCCAACACAGTTATGCGACGAGATTGTATCTGGTAATATACCAACGATACCCAACTGTGTTGGTTTCACATCTTGCGCGTCCACACGAACAAGCCCACGAGGGCTACACATTTGTTTTGTTCAAAGAATGATAGCCTTGCCCAAAACAGCAATGGTTTGCTTGTTGACCGTTTTTTAGAGGCACTTGTTGCAGAACGCAACGCTTCGCAAAACACGATTGAGTCATATGGACGCGACCTCGCACACTTTTGTGCTTTCTATACCAAGGACATTAAGGAGGCAGGAAAAGAAGATTGTTGTAAATATCGTCAGCTTTTATGCGAAGAGTTTAAACCATCAACCGTCTGCAGAAGGTTGGTCGCGTTACGACAATTTTACGCATTTTTGCATGCAGAACACGTGATTACAACAAATCCCATGTTACATATCGCGCTCCCTAAAAACGCACGCATATTGCCAAATGTCCTTTCCGCTGAGTCCATTTTTGCGCTATTGAACCACGTCTCTTCAGACACATCGTACGAGGGGCGCCGCATGTGGGTAGTGTTTGAGTTTTTGTATGGCACGGGAGTTCGAGTAAGCGAGCTCATATCCCTCAGGCTTAGTAGCTTTTCTTTTGATCGAAATAACAACACCATAATGCCCTTCGTTTCCATTTGCGGTAAGGGTGGAAAAGAGAGGATTGTCCCACTTCATGAAACGTGTATTGTTGCGCTCACTGAATACTTAGCTGTTCGGAGTGCATTCTTTGACTTGGGTGAGACATCGTCTCCGTGGTTGTTTCCGTCTCGCGGGAAACACATAACACGGCAACGCGTTGGGCAAATACTTAAAGGTGTTGCCGCCAATGTTGGAATTTTGCATATATCTCCACATGCGCTGCGTCATGCGTTTGCAACACACTTGCTGAATAATGGGGCAAACTTAATGGCAATCCAAAAACTGTTGGGGCACTCTGATATATCAACCACGCAGATATATACGCACGTAAAATCTCGTCACTTGGTGGAACTGTTGTCGGAGCACCATCCGCTGTTTTGCAAAAAGCACGTGGGTGAAAAATAGGTTGTGTGGTTTTTCGTTCACAGGAGCGTGTCACGTGCTGGGTGCTGCGGACATTTCTAATATGAGCGCATCGATAGCATTGGTCTCGTTTTGATTATCCATGGATTTGCCATTGCTGTAATATCGCTTGCGACGACCGACACACTGAAACCCATATTTTTGGTACAAGGCAATAGCTCTGTGATTGTTTTCTGCAACTTCTAGCACAAGTCGTGTGTGACAATGTGATAACGCTTTTTCCAAGAGTTGCTGTGCTACTCCTTGATGTTGAAATTTTGGGTGAGTTGCAATCTTTAATATCTCAATAAAATCCAAACAATCTCGTAACACGATGTACCCCATGCATTGGTTTGGGTTATCAAAGCGATGTTTTTCGTGCTCGTCGGTCGACGCTTCGGCGAATATCGCTTCTTCTGTGTGCCGTTTATTAATCACTGCCCACCCATATCCACCTTGTCCTAGTACTTGTTTAAAATCGTGCGCCCTCCACGGGGGATCGTGCAAGTCTACGAAAGCACAAGCAGAGACTTTTTCTAACTCCAGCGACATTTGCGACGTTATTGGGATGATCATGCAAGGTGTCCTCATGAAAAAATGCCGTTCGGTTTTTAAAACAACAACGAGGCGGAGGAGTCAAATACTCAGAAAGCATTTATTGCTACTTACACAACGACCTCTCTCCACCTGCGTGATGGTACCGCATTCGGCTACCATAATGGGAAGATACGACTTGTATAGGGCTCCCGTGAAATGTTGGGATTCGGCAGGGTTCCCGGCTGAACGAGTTTCAGCTGGGATGTGTCGGCAGTCGTTCGTCCTCACTGGCGCTTGGGTTTTGTTCCCTGCATTTCAAATGGGACGAGTCTACACATCCCATCTGATGTTCTAGGTTTTATTGAAGTTCAACGCACTGTAAAACAACAAAAATCCACCCAACGAGTCAGTCGGGTGCCCTATATACTGCTTTTACTCGAAATCCGCCTAAAAAGCGGGCATTAACGAATTTTTAACTTTTTCTCTGGGGCTGCCATCCACAAACCCCCACCCACCCTCATTCTGGGGCTGAGGTCAGCGCGCAAGCGGTTTGGTCCACCGCACACCTCATTATTAAAAGTAACCGGCAAATACTTA
>JAIRNK010000046.1 GCA_031258095.1 Holosporales bacterium | reverse complement strand
TCATAGCGTCAGCCCCTTTGCCCCAAAAGCAAGCGTTCGTCGCGCCTTTCGCGTATCTATACAAGGGCTCCCGTGTGAAATGTTGGGATTACCACAGGGTTCCCGGCTGAACGGAGCTTTAGCTGGGATGTGTCACAGTCGTTCGTCCTACTGGCGCTTGGGTTTTGTTCCCTGCATTTCAAATGGGATGAGTATACATATCCCATCTGACTCTTCGGGCTTTATTGAACTTCAACGCATTGCAAAACCATAAAAATCTACCCGGCGTCAGTCGAGAGGGCTATAGTATTGGACCTGTATGAGATGAAATACACATAAAAATCGACACTTCGCGTGGGACGTAATAGAATTACTGTGCGCTGGGGCAGAGAGCGTTTCCATGTTTTTTAGAAAGATTTCTAATTTCGTTTCGTTGGTTGCGGGAGCACTGCGTCCGTTAAGGTACGCGTTGTCCATCGCGCTTGGGTTGGCGCTTTCATATGCGGTTTGTTTAAAATTGTATGTTCCGCAGCAAATCATAAATCGTTTGCTGACGCAGAAAGCGCCACAGGCCCAAGTTTACGTCGGCAAAATTTCAGGGTTATTTCCTTTTTTGTTTTCGATTGACGAGATTCGCGTCGGATACAATATTCGGTTAAAAAATGCAAAAGTAAGAGTCAGATTACAGACGCTGAATGCAAACATTTCTGTGGAGTCTGGCGAGCTTGTTACGCAGCCCTCACTGGAAGTTGGCCCCCGAAACTTCAACCTGGAACTCCCTACTCTTCCCTACGCAAACGTGATTTCTACGGTGACCGATTTTTTTAAAAAAAACGCCAAAAAGCTGCGCCTCGTTCGTTATGTAAAGTCATTCAAACTTGAGCAGTTTAATATTAATGAACAAAAATGCTGTATTAAGTTTCTTGACGGGGTGCTCCTTGTAAGAACATCGTCTGCGAAACTTATATTAAAGTTTTTGGATCAATCCTTCTGCAACGCGGAATATGCGTTAGAGTTTTTTGGAGGGAAGTATAAGGGAAACATTCAAATAACGGAAGAAGACGTTACGCTTCGGACTCAAATCGAAAAACACCATATAAGCTACCTAGAAAACAGCGCAGCCTTTATAAATATCAAATACGTTAATGTTCCACGGCACATATCTAGCCTCAAGACGTTTTTTACGGAGGCATCCCGCCACTTGTCAACGTCTTCGGATGTCAAGCCGAACGCTATACACATCCCATCTGACGTTCCGGGTTTTTTGAGAGATCAAAGCATTGTAACATCAGGACTTGTTCCCCGGAGCGTCAGTCGGGAGCCCGCTAGACTTATTTCAACATTGCCAGAAAATAGCGAAACTCTTCGTTGCACATTTTCAATCCCCTTCTGTAACATCAGCGGCACGGCTGCGCTGGATAAAGACCTAGAAGTGGATATTTTTCGTGGCATAAAAATTGTGAACGTCGAGGCGTTACCTACTCTTAGAGCAACGGTTTGCAGAAAAGATGATAGTGCGTGGTCGTTTGATGTAGCAGGAGATTTTTTTTGCCAGGGACAATACAGCAACAAGCAGTTAAAGGTTAGCGATGTTCAGCTAAAACTTGGCAATATCCCTATTAGATCCCAAAACATATGCATAGACTTTTTGAAGAAGCTTGTTTCACCAGTGTTAATCGAACTAGGAAAATATAAGATTGAAACGTCTAGTTTTCCTTTTGATGAGATCTTTCCGAGTGGTATGCCTGAGGATTCAACGCAAAATCGTTCACCGAATCTTAAATGGAAGATGTCAAAATTATCCCTGGCTAACGGCGCCACACATTTCGGAAATTTAAATGTCGAAGGATTGGTTGAAAATCGCTCCTGCGTAATGAACTTTACAATAACGCCGGACACAAGCGTACGTCCTCCGCTCAAAAAGCTGAACTTATCAACCCAAGGCACAGTAAAAATTTCAGCGAACAAAATTGCGCTGACTTCGCTAAAAATTGACAGTGGTAAAGGGAATCAGATTCACGCGGAGCTCGAGGCACAAGCCGACGCGTTTTCAGAGTTGGCGGCGGCCTTCTTTCAATTGGCAAATAAAGAGCCAATTAGCACGAGCACGGTTACGCTAAAGGGGCGAATTAGTGGCACATTTGCACTATATCCCATATCAGTTTTCTTAAATGTTGGGGATTTGATTGCTGGAACCGTTTCAACCAACCTCGACATATCAGGCCCACTTCGTTCCCCACGGCTAAATGGCACATTTACTTTACAAAACGGCGCATACGAACACTTCAACAATGGCATTGTGTTAAAGAATGTATCGCTGGTGGCAAAAGGCGAAGGCAGCGCCCTGAAGATTACACAAGTAAGGTTGGATGATGGCACATTCAAGGGGCCTCGCCCGGAGTACGACGTTACCTCACCGCTAAAAAGGTGTGCTGGCGGAAGTGGCTCTTTTGAACTGTTTTCGTCAACACGTGTATTTGCTCCCCATCTTTTACTCAACTTGCATTGCAACTTCTTACAAGTAGCATATGGAAAATTAGTAAAAGCGCGTGCCAGTGGAATCTTAAGAATGAAGGGACCAGTAACAGGACTTTCTGAAGAACCAATGATTACTGGCGATATTTCAATTGATAATATGCTCGTCAGTACTTCGACCGAAACAAAAGCCTCAGATGGAGCCCGTTGGACCATCCGTGAAAAAGGTAATATCACCAAAGTGGCGATTACTCCGGTTGCCCAACTAACCAAAAAGATAGAACGGTTCAGCATGAAAATAGTAATTGTTGGAAACGTTGTTGTGCAAGCGGATGATCTGAAATGTTTTCTCACCGGCAGCGTCACGGCCAAGGGAACAATTCTTAGGCCTTACTTAGTCGGGGAAATGACCGCGAATCCCAAATTGTCAGGGAAATACAATTTGTTTGGAAAATTGATGAACGTCGAGCGAGGCCGCATCATTTATGACGAGCAACACATAAACGACCCCGACCTAAACCTTGTACTAGCGTCTAAAATCAGCGCGAACAACGTTGAAGTAATACTTGCTGGACGACTATCCGACGTCAAAATTTCTTTAAAATCTAGTCCCCCACTGAGCCAGGAGGAAATTTTGTCGTTATTTTTGTTCGGGCAAGGGTTAAACCAAATATCCGCAGATCAAAATTGCATAGTTAAGGCCTTTTCGTCACACATGCTAAAAGGCAACCCTCTACGCGTATTGGATTCATTACGACAGCGTGTCAAACTCGATTCCATTGAGCTTGTGGATTTGCAAGACATATTTAATGGAGAATCAAGCCAGATTATGCGAGTTGGAAAAAGATTTCGTAATATGAAAGTTTTCCTGGATCAAGATTTATCTGCGACCAACAAAAGTAAGATGACCGTGCGATACGATGTTACGCCAGAGATAGGGATCGATGCTAACCTAAGCACCGGAAAGGGATCTTCTGGCGTTGGAGTGCAGTGGACGAAAAAATATTAATGGGCAATTATAGGCAACGTGCTCGCCGCAGTGCCTGCCTAATTGTTTATACCCTTGAACAACTTCCTCGCCTTTTTGACGATCAGCAATTCGAGTTTTGTGCACTCTTGCGCCGAGAGTCGATAGTCTGTCCAGGTACCTCTTTCCAATCTTTGCCGTTCGACAAAGACCTTGATCGCATCCGCACGAAGCGTTTCTCCAAAGATTTGGATCGTCACGCGAACGCGTATATCTTTTAGATTAGGGTCAACGTACCAATTTGTAGCGATTCGCCCCTTGTCTGGGCGGGCGTACGATATTGGCATAAACCCAATTGTATCAAGCGCGCCTTGCCATAAAAACTTGTTCACCGCACACGTTGTCGTTGTTTCGTCTTTTGGTGAAGGATGTGTGCCGAGATTAAAGACAATTCCCTTGGTGCCGGAGATTGATCCGAAGTTGTGACGCCTTTCTATGGACTTGTCGTGTGGTGGCACCCTATCTAACGTGGAACAGGCCGCAACTAACAGTCCAACAACCGTCGGAACCAACAATCTACGCACACAGCCAATCAAACGAATCACATTGGAAACGGACAGCACGTAGATATACATATTCCATCTGACTCTTCGGGTTTCTTTGACGTTCAAAGCATTGTAAAGCCACAAAAATCCACCCGGCGAGTCAGTCGGAAGCCCTATAGATGGGGTCGTATATTCGTTCACGAACAGCCTCTCCGCACGTGAAAAACCACTACGCCTCTAGGAAGCTGCGCAGCTTGCGCGAACGGCTTGGGTGCTTTAGCTTTCGTAACGCCTTTGCCTCTATCTGGCGGATGCGCTCTCTGGTGACCGAAAACTGCTGCCCGACTTCTTCTAGCGTGTGGTCCGAATGCATCCCTATTCCAAAGCGCATTCTCAAAACGCGCTCCTCCCGCGGCGTCAATGTAGACAAAATGCGAGTGGTCGTGTCGCGCAAGTTGGCCTGCATTGCCGCCTCAATGGGCAACACAACATTTTTGTCCTCAATGAAGTCGCCCAAATGACTATCATCTTCGTCACCAATTGGCGTTTCCAAGCTGACAGGCTCCTTTGCGATTTTTAAAACTTTGCGAATCTTATCCAAAGGCAGTCCCAAACGCTCTGACAGCTCTTCTGGGGTTGGCTCACGACCAATTTCATGAATCATTTGCCTCGAGGTTCTAACGATTTTGTTGATTGTCTCAATCATGTGAACCGGAATACGAATTGTCCTAGCCTGGTCCGCAATTGATCGCGTAATAGCCTGCCGAATCCACCACGTGGCGTACGTCGAAAACTTGTAGCCGCGTTTGTACTCGAACTTGTCCACAGCCTTCATTAGCCCAATGTTCCCTTCTTGGATTAAATCCAAGAACTGAAGTCCACGATTGGTGTATTTCTTCGCGATGGAAATGACCAAGCGCAAGTTCGCTTCAATCATCTGCTTTTTCGCGTGTGTCGCCTCGCGTTCGCCCTTCTGCATGACAATGATTAAGTTGCGAAAATCATTGAAGGGCAACCGCGTTTTATTACGGATATCATCCACAGTTCTTACGAAGTCTTCTAACATAGCTTCGTGTTCATTTATAAATGCCCCAAAGGTTTTCGTCCCACGACGCCTGAAATCTGCTAGCCATTTTTGATCATACTCAGCGTGCCCGAAGTACTCGACGAACGCCTCTCGCCGAATGCCCATCTTTTCAGCCTTTTGCAAAAGCGCAGTTTCTAGCGCGACAACGCTCCGAATGATTTCGCTGTGCGCTTTCATTAATTCGTCCAAACGCAGCTCATGCAATCGCATCTTCTGGAAGGCGGCAATCGTGTTGAGCTTCTCTGTTTGGTACTTTTCGTCTTTGTTCCAGCGCATGTGCCCATGCTTCGCAATGAACTCTTGTTGCAAAACCTCTAGCTTTTTATATTGTTCGCAATAACTTTCTAAAAATAGCGACACCCTCGTGCGGATAGCCTCTTCTTCTTCAGAACTCTTCTCCGCATTTGACTCATCGAGTGCAGCGCTCTCGTTTTCAACAAAGTCTGCATCGCCAGAGGCGCGTTTAGATTCATCGTTGCTTGAGTCCAATGCGATTAGGTCACGAATGTATAGTTTTTTGCCCGTTAAGAGCGCGTTCCACTTCTTAAAGAGCTCTGCGGTAACCGGACTTTCGCACAAGCCGCCAATCATTTGTTCACGTCCAGCTTCGATGCGCTTCGCAATCGAAATCTCCCCTTCTCTGGAAAGCAGCTCGACGTTGCCCATTTCCCGCAAGTACATTCGGACAGGGTCGTCGCGACGATCAACTTCTTCTTGCTCGTCTTCTTGAGTTTGTTCTTCTGTGGAAAACGTCGATAGCTCGCCCATATCAGAAAAATCGTCCATGAACTGATCGTCAACTTCGTCGCTTTCGACCAAACTTATGCCCATGTCTGAAAACATGACCATAGCTTCTTCCATTTGGTCTGAAGTCAACGTTCCTTCGGGTATGGAACTATTGAACTCGTCATACGTTATAAAGCCGCGCTCCTTGCCCACCGCTATCAACTTCCTCATAGCAGGGCTGGTTTTACTAAAGTCGACTACAGTCTCCAATTCTTTCTGCTCGTCTTTTTCTGCCACGTATTCCGAATCATTCGACGTCATGTGCTGCCCTCCGTTGCAGTAAAAACCACCTATTATCTAAAGTCGCTTATGTTGGAAAACAGTGCCTTCATCTGTTCCCACGATTTCTCATCGAAGCTTTTTTTGAGGTTATTCCCGACAAGCCTGAAATCACGCTTGATGGTACTATAACCGATTGTGCAAAACCAGATCTCTCTCCAGCGCTTAACGGCGAAATCTGTTGGTACGTTTTCGTCAAATGCAAACGGTGCGTGCACGTGAAGTGACTCTATGCCAAGTGCGTTTAAGAAGATGTCGCATTGCGGAAGAAACGCCGGGTCGCACAACTTTTCGCTTGGAGTGCTAAGTAGCCAATTTTTGATTTCGGCTAAATTAGTGTCGGGAAACTCTACAATTGCTAGCAATTCATCGATGTATTGGAGGATGGCGGGCTTTTTTAAGATAATCCCCAGTAATACCTTGTGACCTAACGATTTCTGCGGCTTCAGTTGAGACGATATGCGCATAACATTTGGAACCGGCCTAGCTTTGAGCGGCTGCTTGTGTAATGCGTTCAATTTTTCCAGAAACAGCTGTCTGTACTGTTCTTGAAGCTCTGCATTGCGAATGAGTTTAACGGTGTTAAGGATCTCAAGTTTCAACGCTGCTCTGTCTTCTGGAATCCATCTATCTCGACCAGCATTCTTCTTTTCATATTTGGAGACTAAGTCACGCCATAGCACGTCAGCGAACGGAAAGGCGCGGTCTAAGCATTGTTGCATCATGCTTGCTCCGTGTGTTCGCAGCAACTCGTCGGGGTCTAGATCCTTCGGCAGATAGCAAAACAACAACGTCTTGCCAGGCCTCAGCGCAGCAATAAGCGTCCGCACAACTCGAATTGATGCGCGCACACCTGCGTTGTCGCCGTCGAAGCACAGGATTGGTTCGCTCGAATATCGCCACAAAATTTCTACTTGCGACTCCGTTAATGCGGTTCCTAATGAAGCAACCGCTTGTGGAAAGCCATGCGACACCATCGAGATCACGTCAATGTAGCCTTCAACCAGAATCAGCGGCGCTTGCTTGGAGTGTTTCACTGCATCGTGAAGGTTGTACAGATTGTACCCTTTGTGGAAAAGCGGAGTTTCGGAAGAATTTAGATATTTAGGAATGTTCGGATTGTCGTTATTTAGAGTGCGCCCGCCGAATGCAATTGGGCGATTTTGAATATCGAATATTGGAAACATCAAGCGATTGATGAAGCGATCTCGGAGCGTTTTGTTTTTCTCTTCTCTAATAACCAATCCTGACTGAATCAGCACCTCCTCTGAATATCCCAAATGAATGAGCCGCTTCGTCAACGTTCCATCGCAATATCCCAACTTGAACTGATCGATCATTTGCTTTGATATTTGCCTATTTTGCAAATATTTTCGTACATGCTCCGAACTTCCGCTGTTTAGAAGGGTCGTTTGAAAGTAGTCGCTGGCTATTTTGTGCAGATCAAGCAACTTGCGCTTTTGGTCTTGCGCCGATTGCTGTTTTTGTTTACTTCGTCCATCTTGTCGTGGCAGTTGGACACCAGCCTTCGCGGCCAGGATTGTGAGCGCCTCTTTGAACGGAATATTGGATTTGTTCATTACGTAGCCTATGGCGTTTCCATGCGCGCCACAGCCGAAGCAATGGTAATAATTTTTGGTTTCACTGACCGTGAACGATGGCGTTTTTTCTTGGTGAAATGGGCACAAACCGACGTAATCCGAACCTTTGCGCTGTAAACGCACGTCCGCGCCTATCAATTCGACTAAGGGCGTTTTTGACAGAATTTCCTGAATTACGTGGTCAAAACTCACAGAGCGTCCTCTAAACAACAACGTGCTGACAATCAACAGCAGCGACACGGAACCTCCGCGCCTTGCCGATTGTACACTTATTGGTAAGACGTTTGACGATTTTTTTGGAAAGGTGCCATATCGACTGCGCACACAGTACGTTGTCGCGCCCAGACGAAATCCAATATTAGTCTATGGCAAAGAACGTCTACTACAATGTGTTCAAAATTCGCTACATAAAAGCTAGAATGGCGTGTGTTTTAGAAGGTTGAGCTGTACGTGACATGCATTGTTAGCGTCAACGGTCTTGGCGTAAAGTTTGGCGAGTTTTGGGCCGTCCGGGACGTATCGTTTTCCGTTGAGGTGGGGCAGATATTTGGCTTCTTGGGCGCGAATGGGGCCGGGAAAACAACAACAATCCGAGTAATTTGCGGCTTAATTACCCCGACCCAAGGGCAAGTCACAGTAGATGGAGAGCATTTTGAACGAGGGAGAGAAGACGCGATCAAGGCAAAAGTCGGCTACATGTCGCAAAAATTTACTCTGTACAACGACTTATCAATCGAAGAAAACTTGGATTTTGCGGCAACAATACACGGCATTTCAAAGGCCGATTTACGACGCAATAAGGAGGAGTTGTTTGATTTAATAAAGTTGAATCGGGCGGAGTCGACCCTAGTGGCGCAGTTGCCAAGCGGGATCAAACAGCAGGTGGCATTGGTTGCGGCATTAATACATCAACCCAAGCTAGTCGTCCTAGACGAACCCACAGCAGGAGTATCACCGGCGTCGAGGGCGTCGTTTTGGGAGCTAATACGCAAGCTGACAACCATGGGCAAGACGGTTTTTGTAACAACCCACTATATGGATGAGGCGGAAAACTGCGATGTTGTTGCGTTGATGCGCTCCGGTGAGTTGATTGCGATGGGATCCGTTCCTCAATTAAAGGAAAATACGTTTAAAGAGCAAATGTATAATGTGACGCCATCTCCGTTGTTTTCGAGCAAAGATTTGAATGAATTGAAGGGACTATGCAAGGTGATCGAACCATGCGGCATCCACTACCACGTTTTGCTAAACGCTGGCGCAGACTTTCATACAATGGATCGAAAAATCGACGTTGAAAAGATACAGCCCTCACTCGAGGACGTATTCATACAACTCGTCGAACACGGGGGCGGCTAGGTCTGAAATAAATACGAAGCGGGGCGATGTTTTGCGGAGTAAACCGTGGTGGTTTTAGGAGAAATGCCCTTGGCGCGAATACAACCTCCGCAGCCACCGGCATCGTCGGCCTCTCTCGCGTTTCATGGGCAGAGTGCGAGCACACTATTCAGATTTCGCCAAGAATCACTCCTGGTTGACGGAGGTCTGCATATAAAGTTGACACTCTACGCGAATTTCTGCATATTAGCACTCAGAGAGGCGAAGTGCTAACAGCGACAGCACTCAACGATAGAATAGGAGGGTAAATATGTCTTTTAGACCATTACATGATCGGGTTCTGGTGGAAAGAGTCGAGTCTGAGGAGAAAACTTCGGGCGGGATAATTATTCCAGACACCGCAAAAGAAAAACCCATGGAAGGAAAAGTGATTGCGGTCGGGAACGGTGCAATTGATGATAATGGCAAAGTACGTCCTCTAGACGTCAAGGTGGGCGATCGCATTCTGTTTGGCAAGTGGGCCGGCACGGAAGTGAAGTTCGAGGGGCACGACTACATCGTAATGAAGGAGTCCGACATTATGGGCGTTTTCGCCTAGTTGGTTGTGGTTGTGTTTCAATTTTGCCTAATCAGAGTTTAAGGAGGACATTATGTCTGCAAAAGAAGTGCGCTTTTCAACTGAAGCGAGAGGAAAAATCCTTGACGGCGTGAACACGCTAGCAAATGCGGTGAAAGTTACGTTGGGGCCCAAAGGGCGCAATGTCTTGATAGAGAAATCGTATGGCGGGCCGCGCGTAACGAAAGACGGCGTCAGCGTTGCAAAGGAAGTAGAGTTGTCTGACAAGTTTGAGAACATGGGCGCGAGCATGTTGCGAGAAGTGGCTGTCAAAACGTCCGATTTGGCAGGCGACGGAACTACGACTGCAACTGTGTTGGGGCAAGCCATTGTTATCGAGGGACTGAAGGCTGTCGCGGCCGGATTAAACCCCATCGACCTAAAAAGAGGGATCGACTTGGCAGTTAACGCCATCGTGGATTTCATCAAGGGCAAGTCTCGCCCTGTCGTTACAAACGATGAAATTAAGCAAGTCGGCACAATTTCCGCTAATGGCGAGAAGGAAATAGGAGAGATCCTTGCACAGGCCGTGGAAAAAGTTGGCAAGGAAGGCGTTATCACAATTGAAGAAGCGAAGTCGTTCCAGACGGAGCTGGATATTGTTGAAGGAATGCAGTTCGACCGTGGATACATTTCGCCATATTTCGTGACAAACGCGGAGAAAATGGTCTGCGAAATGGACAATCCTTTTGTGATGATTTACGAGAAAAAACTGTCCTCCCTACAACCATTCTTGCCGGTTTTGGAAGCTGTTGTGCAGTCTGGACGCCCGCTGTTGATAATTGCGGAAGATGTTGAGGGTGAGGCACTCGCAACGCTCGTCGTAAACAAAATTCGTGGCGGGTTGAAGGTGTGCGCCGTAAAAGCCCCAGGGTTTGGCGATCGAAGGAAGGCCATGCTCGAGGACATTGCGGTTTTAACTGGCGGCCAGATGATTTCGGAAGACCTTGGCATCAAACTCGAAAATGTAAATCTGTCCATGCTTGGGCGGACGAAGCGAGTGGCCATTACGAAAGATGACACGACTATTGTAGAAGGCGCCGGGAATCCTCAAGATATACAGGGGCGTTGCGCACAGATTCGTGCCCAAATTGAAGAGTCCACGTCCGATTACGACAAAGAAAAACTTCAGGAGCGCCTGGCAAAACTGAGCGGCGGTGTTGCCGTCATTCGCGTAGGTGGCGCGACGGAAACGGAAGTCAAGGAGCGGAAGGATAGAGTCGACGATGCGATGCATGCGACCCGCGCGGCGGTTGAAGGCGGCGTTGTGCCTGGTGGCGGGATTGCGTTGCTTCGAAGCATTAAGGCAATTGAGAAGGTCAAGGGCGAAAATGACGATCAGAACAGGGGAATTCGGATTGTTCAGCGTGCATTGCAAGCACCGACACGCCAGATTGCAGATAATGCAGGAAAAGACGGCGCGGTGATTGTTGGAAAGATTTTGGAATCAGACGATTTTAATGTTGGATATGATGCACAAGCTGACATGTTCTGCGACCTGATGAACAAAGGAATCATTGACCCAACAAAGGTGGTCCTCACAGCGATCACGGATGCGGCGTCTGTGGCGGGCTTGCTGATTACGACAGAGTGCGCAATTGCGGAGAAGCCAGAGCCGAAGCAGCCGATTTCGCCAAATCCAGGCATGGGAGGTATGGATTACTAGTTTAAAGAAAAACTGTAGCCTCTGAAATTCACAGGGCTCCCGACTGACGCTCCGAGGAACAAGTCCTGATGCTACAAGGCGCTGATCTCTCAATAAACCCGGAGCGTCAGATGGGATGTGTATACACGCACGCAAAACTTGACGACAGCGCCTCTATTGTGATTACACTTTAGGGGCGTGAGGTGTTGTGTAGCTGCTGTGGCCAGCGCCATAGAGGAAAGTCCGGGCTCCGAACAAACATAGTGCCGGATAACGTCCGGCGGGGCGGTCGTCAAGGGTCGCTCTAGGGAAAGTGCAACAGAAAAGATACCGCTAATGGGGTTTTCCCTATTAGTAAGGGTGAAATGGTGCGGTAAGAGCGCACCGCAATTGTGGTAACACAGTTGGCATTGTAAACCCCACTAGGAGCAAGGCCGAATAGGGATCCGTTTCGAAAGAAAGGCGTGTTTGTCGCTAATGGATTCGGGTTGGCTGCTTGAGCTTATTGGTAACAATAAGCCTAGATGAATAGCTACAGAGGAATATTTCCAGACAGAACCCGGCTTATAGGCATTTCGCGCTGCGTTGTTTTTTGAAGCAATACAACCCCAGGAAAAGAACGCGGATGTATGCCGCGACTGGAGGGCTCCCGGCGAGTCAGTCGGGATCCCTATATGTTCAGAAGCTTTCTACATTTTTTCACCCAACAAAAAAGCGAAAGATCGTTCCTATCTGCGGATTGACGGAGATAAATAATTATGACTCTTACAAAATATTTAAATCCTTTTTCAAAGAACTGTACGGTCATTTGCTTTAAGCACGCGGATATAGATCAATATGACTGGAAGCGCAACGCGAGGGAGAACCAACGACTGCCCAAAGGGGACTGGAAAAACTGGATGATTATTGCAGGGCGCGGCTTTGGCAAAACTCGAACAGGCGCAGAATCTGTGCGTCAATTAGTCGCCGAACAAAGTTCCAACCGCATCGCACTAGTTGGAAGAACAATTGATGAAACTCGTAGCGTCATGGTCGAGGGCGTCAGCGGCATCCTGTCGATCTACCCGCCTGAATCGCCAGATTATCCAACTTTCGAATATTCCAAGCGCCGAGTACGTTGGCCCAATGGAGCTCTCGCCCAATTATTTGGAGCGGATCGGTACGACTGTCTTCGAGGGCCACAGTTCGATTTAGCATGGGTTGACGAATTCGCGAAATTTAAATATCCAGAGCGCATATATGAACAGCTTATGTTCAGTTTACGTTTGGGAAACGCTCCTCGCTGCATCATCACAACAACTCCAAGAGCAATTCCCTTTCTAAAAGAACTAATTGACGAAAAAACAACCGTAACAACGCATGGAACAACGTTTGATAACGAAAAAAACTTGCCCAAGTCCTTTATTGATTACGTGAAGAAGAAATATGGTAACAGTACACTTGGACGCCAAGAGCTATACGCTGAACTGCTTTTCGATAATAAAAAGGCGCTGTGGCAGAGGCGGATGATTCGCTACAGGGCCCCCGAAAAAATGTGCCGCATTGTTATTGCCGTAGATCCAGCCGTAACGTACAACGCATCGAGTGACGAAACTGGCATAATTGTGGCCGGCAGGGATGCAAGCGGCGTCGCGTTCGTACTGGAAGACGTGAGTGGCCAATATCACCCACATGCATGGGGCCAGCTCGTTGTTGAAAAATTTCACCAGTATGGAGCAGACAGAGTCGTGGCAGAAGTTAATCAAGGCGGGGACCTAGTCGAGGAAGTCATACGCTCGTTTGATTCCGTCATCCCTTATTCTGGCGTTCGGGCGACTCGAGGTAAATTCGTCCGAGCTGAGCCGATTTCCGCACTCTATGAGCAAAGCCGAGTTTTTCATGCACAGGTTTTTAGCAAGCTGGAGGATCAAATGTGCAACTTTGCCCCGGGTGAAAGCGAGAAATCCCCAGACAGGGTGGACGCTTTAGTTTGGGGAATGACAGAATTATTTAAGTGCGAAATGGCACCAGCTGTGCTCGCATGGCGATAATGTGGCTGCGTATACACATCCCACCTGACGCTCCGGGTTTCTTGATAACTCAAAGCATTGTAACATCAGGACTTGTTCCCCGGAGTGTCAGTCGGAAGCCCTATAGTTGACGAAGACTTTCGTACTTGCTCGTTTCGAGCCGTCTTTTTATGTGCATTCTTCTTGATTTTGCATAGAGATATCTCTACTTTCCTTAGAGTATGAGGTACCCTGATAGTGTAAGCAGCGCGTGCGTGGAAAATATGGCCGGGCGAACTAATACAATTGTGATCGTGGAATCTCCAGCGAAGGCCTCCACAATAGAGAAGTACCTGGGAGATGGATATACGGTTCTTGCGAGCTATGGTCACGTGCGTGACCTTTTGAACAAAAACGGTTCGGTGGATCCAGACCGAGACTTTCATATGCTTTGGGCTCAAACGGATCGTTCGGAAAAGCACGTTGCTGCAATTTTGCGTGCAGTGAAGGGCAGCAGCCGGTTACTGCTTGCGACTGACCCTGATCGCGAAGGAGAAGCCATTGCGTGGCATATTTCCGAAATAATTTCTGAAAAATATAAGGGAAAAACTCCGCTTATGCAGCGAGTCGTCTTTCACGAGATTACAAAAAATGCCGTGTTAAACGCGATACAAAATCCACACGAGGTGGATAGACTGTTGGTTAATGCATATTTGGCAAGAAGAGCGTTGGATTATTTAGTCGGGTATTCACTTTCGCCCATTTTGTGGCAAAAGCTGCCCGGCGCACGCTCGGCAGGACGTGTCCAATCTGTGGCGCTGCGCCTTATCGTTGAACGAGAGCAAGACATCGAAAAGTTCGAGTCTAAAGAGTATTGGACAATTAACGGAAAGTTTGAAACTCCTAAATGCGAAGAATTTGTTGCCAGACTGTTTGTGTACGCTGGGGAAAAGCTAGCAAAATTATCAATAAACAATGGCGAACAGGCAGCGCACATTTGTTCCGTTGTTGCGCCCCTAAAATATTCCGTTGTGAGCGTAGAGAAAAAGCAGGTGCACCGAAACGCCGTGCCTCCATTTACGACGTCGACTCTTCAACAAGAGGCGTCACGGAAACTGGGCTTTGGCGCGAGTCGCACAATGCGCACGGCTCAGAAGCTATATGAAGGCGTGCATATCGATGGAGAGCAAACCGGGCTGATCACGTACATGAGAACGGACAGTGTGAATTTGAGCAAGGAAGCCGTCTCAGACATGCGGAAGTTTATTAAGGACGTTTACGGCAAGAAGTATCTGCCGAAAGAGCCGCGCGTTTACAAGACAAAAGCCAAAAACGCGCAGGAGGCTCATGAAGCGATTCGTCCGACTGATATATTTAGACGCCCTGACGATGTTGCTGCGTTTTTAGATGGGGATCAAAGGGTTTTGTACAACCTTATTTGGAAGAGAGCGGTCGCGTCACAAATGGAAAGTGCGGTTTTTGACCAAGTTACGGCCGAGGTGGCAGAGCCAACAGGACAACATAAATTTAAGGCCGTTGGGACGACCCAGGTTTTTGACGGATTCCTTCGCGTATATCAAGAAGGACTAGATGAAAACACGGATAAAGATTCGTCAGACAAAGAGGGGGGGATTTTGCCGGATCTTCAGGAAGGGATGCCACTAGTGTTAACTGATACATTACGAGATCAGCATTTTACTCAGCCCCCCCCCCGCTATACGGAAGCAACGCTGGTCAAGCACCTGGAAGAGCTAGGCATTGGGCGGCCGTCGACGTACGCCCCGCTTATCCAAGTATTGCAGGATCGTGAGTATGCGGTTATCGAGAAGCGACACTTTGTCCCGTCTAGTCGTGGGCGTATTGTCACAGCGTTTCTCTCCAATTTTTGTAACAAATACGTAGAATACGACTTCACAGCCCGTCTGGAAGACGAATTGGACGACATTGCAAACGGTGAGTTGGAGTGGACAAATGTCATGCGTAATTTTTGGGCGGACTTTTCCTCGACGGTTGCACAAATGAAGGAGATTCACATCACGGATGTAATAAGCAAGCTAGAAGAAAATTTGGCAACGTACTTATTCAAAGATGACAACGCGAAAAACTGTCAGCAATGTGATGGTAAGCTAGGGCTGAAGTTGAGCAAATTTGGGGCATTTCTTGGGTGCAGTAATTACCCTGAGTGCAAGACGCGTATTTCCGTGCTTGGCGGGCAGGACGCCGTGGCAGTCCCTAATTCCCCTGATATTGTTGAGATTGGCGTCAATCCCAGTGATGGGGCTATGCTTCTTTTAAAGAGTGGGCCATACGGATTTTATATAGAAGCGGACAAAGGTGAAGCACAGGGAGCCACGACCAAGAAAAAGCTGAAGCCGAAAAGGGTTGGGGTTCCCGCGACAATTGACCCAAAAAACATGACATTAGAGCTTGCGGTTAAACTAATTCAGCTTCCCAAAACAATTGGGGAGTACCAAGGGAACGATATGCAAGTGAACAACGGCAAATTTGGCCCTTATATAAAGTGCGGCGATATTCTGGCGTCAATCCCAAAGTCGTTGAATTTTCTGGATATATCTGCGGACGATGCCGTGCGGTTAATTAAAGCCAAAATGGAAAAAGTTTCAAAGAATGGATCTGCCAACCGTGCTAGAGCAGGAATAGGTAAAAGGACAAACAAACCCAAATCAGCTTAATTGCAGCAGCGTTGCGGTGAGCCATTGCCCACGAACACATCAACCCCGCTGCCCTCGTGCGACAGGGGTTGTCGTTGCGTTAAATATCATAGAAAAAGCCAGGATAAACAAAAAACACCGCGCAAACGTCCTGTTTCGTAGATTTTGTCAGACAGCTTTAGCTCGACAGGGTCAAATTCCACTGCATCAGAGCGTGCTAAATAAGATCTGCCGTAAACAAATCTGCCAATATGTGCGTGCTGTGTGGCGTCGCCAGTTGTTGTGGCGTCCAGTACAAATCTCCCAGCAAGCACTGGAGTCGTTTGCCCCGGCAGTGTTATATAAACGTGCACTCCGCTACCAAAAGTTTGCGAGTTCGTCATTCCAGTGCCCGGCTTGGGCACTGCGTTTAGTACAGATCTGCGCCTGCGCTTTGAGTCTCCTGCTCCCAATCCTTTTTGTGATGAAGTATCGCACTGCTTTTTAGAAGTCATTATCCATATCCGCCTTCAATGAACGGCTTCCGCGAGCTTCTCTGAGCGCCGCCAAACGCAACCCTTCCGAATCTTTGAGCGGACTTGCAACATCACTCACATCGCCCAGCAAATCATATACCCACAACAGCGCCATATAAACGGAAATTGCCGTGGACGGCTTCCCTCGTTCAGCATCACTGATTACACGTACGCCCGCTCCGATTTTTTCGGCGACTTGAGCGATGCTGAGCTTGCGGCGTTTGCGAGCAACTCTTAGGTTGGCGCCGATACGCTTGATGGCGCGTTCAACTGCGTACGGCGGGGCCTGGAATAGCTGATTGTTCTGAGGCATGCATTGAGTAATTGTGGAACGGCCATGGCGAATCGTAATACGCTCAAATATGCCTTTGCAAGCACTAAAATGCGAAAAATGCGCGTTCAAAGTCGTTTCGTTCGTTCGGACGTGAAGTCACGCGCTGTCTTCGTTTTCTATGTAGAAAATGGTTTTTTAATGAAACCCCCTCACCTCCGTAAAAAAAAGATTTCTGGCCAACATTAAAGAGGTCCTATAAGAAAATGCGCTCGACGCCGTGCTGTTTAAGCAGCTATTTCTTCCAAAACGACGGCACAAGAAGTGTTAATAACGTCATCAACTCCAATCGCCCAAGTATCATGCACGCAATTAAAACGACTTTTGCTCCCGGCAGAACGCCCGCCTTCAAGCTCTCAGTTCCAACGATTTGCCCAATACCCACACCAACGTTTCCGACGGCAGCAATCGATGCAGATAGCGCGCTTGCAAAATCGTATCCAAACACCGCAAGGAGCAACGTCGCACTTCCAATAGAAAAAACGTACATGGCAATGAAAATTAATATTGAAACGGCGACAGAGTCCGTAATTCTTTGATCGTTGTACACAGCTGCGAAAACGCCATGTGGGCGCCTTAACTGCAAAACCTGCATTTTTGCGAAGGCCAATAGTATTTGAAATCTAAAGATTTTAATCCCTCCCGAAGTTGACCCCGTACATGCACCGACCACGCTCATTAGCGGAAAAAGCACAGTAGCAAAGGCCCCCCAAGTATCGAATCGGCTATTGAACAGCCCAGTCGTCGTAATAAATGATACGGAATTAAAAACCCCCTCGCGCAGACTATCTAACAGTGAAAGTTCGCTGGTGTACCACCGAAAAGACACAGCAACAATGGAAAACCAGAATAGGACCTTAATATAACCTCGCAATTGTCGATCTTCTCTTAATATACGAGCGTTTCCTTTAATCGTTCTTATAAGCAGCGTCAATGACATGCCTCCGAAAATCATGCTTAGCAACAAAGTTAATTCCGCCCAAACGTTGTTAAGTGAAGCCACATCTATTTTTGTCAGCAGCCCACAAGTTGAAATGGTAGATATTGCGTAACTAATTGAGTCTTCCAGCGTCATTCCTGTCAGCTTCAGCATCGTTGTCGAAATAACGATTAGCGTCGAATATACGCCAACAATCCACAACGAAATTTGCGTGACGCTTGGCATGAGCTTCTCGTTGCGGTCCGATGACTCGGTTCTAAAAAGCTGCATGCCCCCGATACGCAACACCGGGAAGATGATCATTCCCATGAGGATGATCCCTACCCCCCCAACGTAACTTAATATAAGCCGCCACAACGCAACGCCATGAGACATTGCGGATATATCGCTTATTACTGTGCTGCCTGTTGTCGTTAAAGCAGATGCCCCTTCATACCAAGAGTCAATAAAACTCAGGTTCAGTGGTTTGCAAAAATAGAACGGCAAGCCAGCAAAAATTGGCAAAAGCAGCCAGGCCAAAGATGTCAATAAAAAGGACTCTGTTGCCCCAATCTTCAATGGTTTTGCACGTTGGTTCGCAAATAACAACGAAAGTCCAACAAATATGCAGCCTCCAATTGGCAATGCGAATTCACTTACTGGTACGCTCCCGTTTATGAAAACCTCGAGAAGTATTGGGAGACACATCAGCCCCCCGATGGCCGTTAGCAAAACGCCATTAACAAGCAATATGATTGGCCAGTCCATTCAATGAGCCCAACGAGCAACGCAGCAGCAACAGTGTCCCCATTCCACCCGGAATTTGGCACGATTGCAAGTTCATTTCAGATAAGCAGCAGGGCTCCACCTATTTTGTGATGTTAAGCTCTAATATCCGAGGAATTTTTTGGTAATCAAATATAGATCGCGTCAAAACAAACCCGTATTGATTTGCAATCTGGCAAACCACGTCATGTTGTCCCATGCCTATTTCAACAAAAATTGTCGACGGAGGATGAGTTCCCCCGTTGGGATAAACGTTTTTCCGTAAAGTTGCGAATATCTCACGGTAGGCCGCTAATCCATCTCTCCCTGCAAACAGTGCAACAGGCGGGTCATACAACGTCTCTGGATCAAGGTTCCCGTTTGGTGAAACTTTATCGTTCTCAGCAACATATGGAGGATTGCACAGGATGACGTCAAATGTTTGATCTACGTTTTGACACCAATTGCTAAGTTGAAAATGGGCTCGCGGCAGGAGGCCTAATTTGGCTGAGTTCCTAATAGCGACGTCAAGAGCTAGGGGCGATATATCCACGCCAACACCCGTCGCATTTGTGTATTCGGATAAACACGACAGCAGTAAACAGCCTGTTCCTGTCCCAATGTCTAAAAATGTCATGGGAGCTGATGTATCTGGACGTGACGCTAGAACGGCCTCCACAAAAAGCTCGCTTTCTGGCCGAGGATCTAAGGTATCTTGTGTGGAGATAAACTCATGCGTCCAAAAGCTAGCTTTGCCCAGAATCTTCGCCAATGGCTCGCGCTTAATCCTGCGTTCGACCAAAGTTTTCAACACATCCCATTGTTCGTCCGATAAGCACGGCGCTGTAAGCAAGACGTCAATGTACGGAATTCCTGTTACGTGCTCCGCAAGCAGACGCAGCTCCCTCCATGGACGCTCGACCCCGGCATCGGCCAACGCCTGTGCGAATGAGTGCCAGCGCATTAAAGATTGCTAATTAAATGGTCCAACTCATCCGGCGTACAAAACCCCAGCGATACAGGACTTTGCGGCTCTATATTTTGAATGTTCCAGTGTGTCTTATTCCTAATAGACTGCACCGTAGAACGCGTCGAGCAAAGAAAGTTGCAAATCTGAGAATCAGACAGAGCCGGATAGTAGCGGACCAGCCACAATATAGCACTCGGCTTGTCTCTCCTCTTTAGCACGGGAGTGTACTTCGCCCTATGATTTTTGATCATCTTCCCAACATCAACAGCCGGGCTAATCTGCAATTTCTGCCCAGGGTCAGCCTCACAGCGAGCAATCTCTTCTGGAGTAAGTTGCGACGAGGCAATCGGGTCGAACCCAATCATATTGTCCGTCTCTCCATCCGCAATCGCCTTAACCTCCAGAATGTGCAGACCGCAAAAATCTGCAATCTGTTCAAAAGTGAGACTGGTGTGTTCAACCAACCATATAGCTGTTGACTTTGGCATTAGCGGTTGAACCATAATCATTTGCAAAAATTCCATCCATTAGCCATTTCTCCCATAGCTCTGCTCAATTTTCAATAGAATTGATGCGTTTGGTCAGGGTTCGCACGACCAGTGACGTCTTCCTGTGATGTGTTTATACCCATCCCATCTGAAATACAAGGAACAAAACCTAATCGCCAGTAAGGACGAACGACTGTCGAATCCCAACCTTTCATATGGGATGAGTATAAACCGTAAAAACTCATGAACGACTGAGCGTTCTCTCAACACGTTATCAAATGATTGCTATCCAGGGCCTACGCACGAAAAAACTTAGCCCAAACCTCTTTTGATTAATGACAAAGTTTAGTACAGTGTTTGGTTTTTTATATGCAAAAACACCTCGCCTCTTTTTTCGCGGACGTTCCT
>JAIRNK010000023.1 GCA_031258095.1 Holosporales bacterium | reverse complement strand
CAGGAACGTCCGCGAAAAAAGAGGCGAGGTGTTTTTGCATATAAAAACCCAAACACTGTACTAAACTTTGTCATTAATCAAAAGAGGTTTGGGCTAAGTTTTTTCGTGCGTAGGCCCTGATCGCTGATGAGACGCAATGCGATGTCTGTGAAACATTTAATCAAATGTGCTAATAAAATATCTCATGCGTAGGCCCTGACGCGATTAACGCGCCCCCTTGAAAATTTGCGTAAAATTACAGAGACTAAATTGCGCCTTCTAAGATTAAGGGGCCTTTGCTCGCATGAGAAATAAAGAATTTCTTGAATATTACTATCGCGAACTCAATTTTCTTCGTGGCGCCGGCGCTATATTCGCTAAAGAATACCCCAGCATAGCAAGCCGCTTAAAAATGGACGGTTCCGCAACGGCAGATCCACATGTCGAGCGCCTCCTCGAATCGTTCGCGTACCTCACGGCGCGGGTTCAGTTGAACGTAGACAATGTTGCAAAAGACGTGACGGACGCGTTATTGGACGTGATCGCGCCCCACATAAACCGCCCAATCCCCTCGGTATCGGTGGCGCAATTCCAAGTTAGCTCAGGAGGAAGCGCACCTCCGCCAGCGGGGTTTAGTGTGCCCAGACACACGGAACTATTCACATATTCATCCGACGACAATATTTGCAAGTTTCGCACGGTGTATCAGCTCTCGCTGTTCCCACTTATATTGGAAAACGTTGCAATTGTTTCTCATGGTGCATATAAATTTGTCCCAGTTCCTAACACAATCCAGTTTGAATACAAGTCACATGATACTCCGACGACTTACTTTTTAGAGCTAACATTTCGAAGCAAAGGAGGGCCGCTGGCCAATTTTTCGCTGGACGAGCTGTGCTTTTACATAAATATCGCCGACAATTTGTTCAAAAAGCAGCTGTACCAAGCAATCTTTTCGACATCTTCACTGTTGTATTGCTCGAAATACGATGAATCCGTTGCAATGCCTATGCTGCCAGGGTCAATTGTGCCGTTGGGACTGGAACGTGAAGACATGGCCGTTCCGCCTATGCCGCATGAGCCTCACTCTTACCAGCTACTGCAAGAGTTTTTCCACTTTTTTGACAAATTCATGTTTTTTAAAGTCAAAAATCTCGCATTCCTAAAATATTTGCGCGGAGGAAATTTCCTTCAAAGCGAAGGAGTAAAAATTCTGATTCCTTTAGCAAACGCGACTAGCGACTGGGCGAGGAAAATTTCAAGTAGCGACATCCTTCTGAATTGCACTCCAATAGTTAATCTCTTCAACGTAACAACAGACCCAATATCATGGGACAAAAAACAAACCTTTTACCACCTTTCGCCCAACGCACAAAAGAATCGCACAATGGAAATTTTCCAAATCGATGAGTTATTCGGAGTAGAAAATGGCCAAGAAACACGCCTATGCCCGTATTTTTCATTAGAAAAGCATAGTGGAAACGACGTTTTTTGGTGGAGCAAACTCGTCCCCACCAAACATAAAAACCTAACGGGAGTAGACTCGCTGATATCATTTGTTGATGCAAATTCAAATGTCATAAACCCCAGCAAGTACGTAATCTATGCGAAGGCGCTCTGCACCAACCGGTTCCTGTCAGAGGACATTCAGCAAAACACGCGGCTTCAGGCGAAAATTGCAGTACCTGCCAGTCGAATAATCTGCTTACAAAAACCTGTCTTCCCACAATATGCGTTGGATAAAGGTCTAAACAATTCAAAACTCATCGCGCAGCTATCATCTAATTATTTAGGCTTTCCATATGGCAACGGGAAAGATGTAGTGGATCGACTAAAGTGCGTGCTAGATATGCACATCGGAGACAACAACCGCGAGTATGGACAAGCGCTGCTGAGCCAATTGAACGGCGCCAGCGTTACAAGCGTTACAAAACGCATAGGAAATGAAGCATGGCGTGGCTTTGTTGACGGAGAAAGCATCGAACTAACCCTCTGTGACTCGGCAAACATCGGAGACTGGTTTTTACTGGCACAAATTTTGCACAAATATTTCGCAATAAACTGCCAGGTGAACACTTTCGTCGACTTAGTTCTTAAAAACGGAAACGAGCTGGTTTCTACGTTTTCAAATGCGCGTGGAGAGCAGCACTCAGTTTAGAAAAGGCGCGCATTGCTGGCTGTTCGTCTTTGTGTTGGACCATCACTCTTAGTAATGGCTCCGTGCCAGATTTTCTGACGACAACGCGTCCATTTTCACCTATGAATTCTTCGGCATTGCATCTTAAATCCGAAATCACGTCATTTGTGATGGATTCGTCCAATTTAAAACTATCTATGATCTGATGGTACGGCTCGAATACAGGAAAAATATCATCCAAATCATGATGTTCCACAATTCCAAGCACCTGCAGCGCCGCGATAATTCCATCTCCTGTTGTCGTGTAGTCGTTTAAAATTACGTGCCCAGATTCTTCGCCGCCCAAGTTGCTGCTTGTTTCACGCATCAATTTGAAAACGTTTTTATCGCCGACATCAGCTTCGAAGTGCGGGATGCCCAAGCTCGTCAAAAAATCTTTCAATCCAAGGTTTGACATGAACGTCGTAACGACACCATTTTTTAAGCGCGTTGAAACGTGTCCGGCGGTTGTGTCACCTTTACTCCACTCAGATGCAATCAGGGCAATAATTTGGTCTCCATTCACGAATTGCCCTTTTTTTGTAACGATGAGTAGCCGATCAGCGTCGCCGTCCAATGCAATACCGATGTCGGCCCCGGTCTCCTGAACGCATTTACGCATCGCCTCGGGGTGGAGAGCCCCACAGTTTTCATTTATGTTTCGCCCGTTTGGCGCATCCCCAAGTGTAATAACTGAGGCCCCCAGCTCCCAAAACACTCGCGGCGCAACCTTATATGCCGCACCATTTGCACAGTCCAACACAATTTTTACGCCATCCAAACTCAATTGCGACGGAAACGTTGATTTCGCAAATTCCACATAGCGCCCTCTCGCGTCGTCTAAGCGCATGGACTTGCCGCACTCTTGCGTATCAGATTGATTTGACTGTTCGTGTTTCGTCAGATTTTCAACAATACTCTCTACATTGCGTTCCACTTCTTCTGAAAACTTTACGCCGTCTGAATCAAAAAACTTGATGCCGTTGTCGTAATAAGGATTATGCGATGCAGAAATCATTATCCCAATATCTGCACGAAGCGAACGCGACAACATTGCAATTGCTGGCGTGGGAATCGGCCCCAGCATTATGACATTCGCCCCCTCAGCGACCAATCCTGCCACAAGCGCAGACTCAATCATGTAGCCAGACAACCGTGTATCCTTTCCAAGTACCACTGTGAAAGGATGGTTCGCATCATCTACGTAGGGATTGAAATGTTTGTACGAATGGGATACTCGCCGCGGGAGCTCTCGCTGAAAGAGTCTCGCAACCGCACGTCCGACTTGCAACACCAGGTCCGGCGTAATCGGCCATTGATTAGCACGCCCTCGAATTCCGTCCGTTCCAAAAATAGAGATCATAGATCCGAAGTCGGAAGCTCACGCTTCTTGCGCCCTCGTTTTGGGGGCGGCGACGCGTTGCCAAGCGTTGACGTATGTGTGCCATCCGCACTTATAGGCTCTTGGGCAATCGCAAGCGGGGGCAAAACCTCGCCATTACAAACCGCCTGGACTTCTTCTCCAGATAGTGTCTCGCGATCCAATAGCGCATTTGCAAGGTCATACAGTTGCTTAATGTGCCCCTGTAGCAAAGCAACCGTCTTTTCGTAACAACTCGCCAACAACTTACTAACTTCCTCGTCTACAAGTTTTGACATATGCTCCGAGAGTTCGCGCATTCCGTAGTATGGCTCCCTTGAATCGCAATACTGAAAGCCCAGTCTATCGCTCATTCCCCATTCAGCGACCATCCTTCTAGCTAAAGTTGTCGCGGATTTGATATCTGAAGATGCACCTGTTGTTACGCAACTCGGCCCAAACACCATTTCCTCAGCAATTTTCCCCCCCATGGTCATCATTATGCTAGCAATTAGCTTCTCAAAGGTCACAGAGAACTGATCATCCGTGGGCAAACTGACAACCATCCCGAGAGAATCTCCTCTTGGAATAATCGTCGCCTTGTGAATAGGGTCAGAGCCAGACGTAAATATCGACACAACTGCATGCCCTGCTTCATGAAAGGCCGTCAACTTCTTTGCCGATTCCGTAATCACACGCGAGCGCCGTTCAGATCCCATAACAACTTTATCTTTGGCATACTCAAAATGCGCCATCTTTACGGAGGACGTCCCCTTTTGGGCGGCGAATAGCGCCGCCTCATTAACCAAGCTCGCCAAATCCGAACCTGAAAAACCAGGGGTGCCACGAGCCAAGATACGAATGTCGACGTCCGCATCTAAGGGAATGTTTTTAATGTGCACCTTCAAGATCTCTACCCGCCCCTGGAGGTCCGGAAGCGGAACAATGACGCGGCGGTCAAAACGCCCAGCCCGAAGGAGTGCACCGTCCAGCACTTCGGCACGATTGGTTGCGGCGAGGATTATAACCGGATTCGTGTTGTCAAAGCCGTCCATCTCTACCAACAGCTGGTTCAAAGTTTGCTCGCGTTCCTCGTTCACGTATCCAATTTTTGAACTGCGATCTCGTCCGACGGCATCAATTTCATCGACAAATATTATGCTTGGGCTGTGCTTTCTTGCTTGCGCAAACAAATCTCGTACACGGCTCGCACCAACCCCCACGAACATTTCAACAAAGTCCGACCCTGCAATGCTATAGAACGGAACGCCGGCCTCTCCAGCAACTGCGCGAGCCAGCAGCGTCTTCCCGGTCCCTGGGGGGCCAATCAACAGCACGCCCTTTGGGATTTTGCCTCCAAGCTTTTGAAATTTCGGAGGATTTTTTAAAAATTCGACAATCTCCTTGAGCTCCTGCTTGGCTTCGTCAACGCCAGCAACATCGTCAAATGTCGTCTTTACGTTCTTTTCTTCGACAATCTTTGCTGAGGACTTTCCAAACCCAATGGCGCGATCTCCACGAGATTGAACCTGACGAACTGAATAAAGCACCAGCGCAATCAAAAAAATCAGAGGAATCCACGGAATAATGAACCCCCAGAAAGAAAACGTTTGCTCAACGGGCTTTGCGGAGACATTGATCCCTCGCGACATCATCTCATTTAGCAACCCCGGATTGTGATAGGGCATGCATGTGGAGAATTCTTTCCCATCCGTCATTTTTCCGAAAATATTGGGTCCTTGCACGACAGCCTCCGCTACTCGCCCGGAGTTCACGGCATCCATGAAGTGCGAATAGGTCAGAACATTTTCGTTCTTGTTACTGTCTGTGTTGGTAATGTAATTCACCCCTATGAATACTGTCAGGAAGAACGTGGCCCATATTAGAAAGTTGCGAACAGGTGGCGACAAAGTGCCCTCAGGAGTAATACCCAACTGGGTAATGCTACAAAATTTTGCAGTAAAAAGTAACAAGTTAGCGCTCCTCTGGGAGGACCTACGCATGAGATATTTTTTTGACACACTCGATCAAACGGTGGAGAGACATTGCATTGCGTCGCATCAGCGATCTGACAGACCTGTTCTTTTTATCTTTCGCTTTATCTAAAATTGTAAGCGCCCATTTTCTCAAAACATCCATATTTTCTGCGGCGTTGTCGTTCCGGACGCAAGCCTTATCCTCGTTGAAGCTTACGTTTAAACGCCAGTGTATAGGGCACTCGACTGACTCGCCGGGTGGAGCTTTGTGGTTTTACAATGCTTTGAACTTCAAAGAAACCCGGAATGTCAGTTGGGATGATTATACATAACCCATAGGACTCTTCGGGTTTTTTTGAAGTTCAACGACTGTAAAACTACAAAAATCCACCCTGCGAGTCAGTCGGGAGGGCTATAGGGCATATACCGCTTTTACTCGAAATCCGCCTAAAAAACGGGCATTAACGAATTTTTAACTTTTCTCTGGCGCTGCCATCCCTAGCCCCCGCCCACCCAGGGGGCGATCGAAACGGTGCCATGTACCTATAGTCATTCTGCCAGGCCAAACGTTAACAATGCAACCTACGACCAGTAAATTTTTGACATTTTGTTTGCGACGTGTGGCTCGCCGGCAACGGCCGCGTGGTATAGATACCGTGTCTCATGTCAAACAAAAATAGCAGCACCTGATTACGCAAACGCCACGTTTGGGTCAAAGTGCTGCCCATTTTTAAGCATACCATAGAAAATGTGCGTCAGTTTTCT
>JAIRNK010000022.1 GCA_031258095.1 Holosporales bacterium | reverse complement strand
TTTGTAATCGCAGCAGTCAAAGACGTTTTACCATGATCCACATGCCCGATCGTTCCAATGTTGCAATGCGGCTTATTTCTTTCAAACTTTGCCTTTGACATTCCCCGCCTCCTGGTTCGCTTCCTAAAAATATCCAAGTCCAGTTAAAGCAGATTTTTTTAGAAAACTCATCCGTTTTTATAGATTTTTTAAACGAAAACGGGGACCCGTTCTCATCGCAGTAGAATGCGCTCTCGCGCAATATCAAAACCACAAGCCAGCTCTATGGCTGGGACACTAGGATTCGAACCTAGGGATGACGGTACCAAAAACCGTTGCCTTACCGCTTGGCTATGTCCCAACTCCTCGCGAGTATATCAAAGTCCGCATGTTTGAAATAGCGTGCAAGTGAAATTATACCGAAGTCGTTTGAGGTTTGGTCTGTATAAAAGGCGGAAAAGCAAGGAGGCCACATCTCCCGCAGCCTATATCCAGTTGAGGAATGCCCCTTTCTTTCGATTATGCATAAATGCAGCAACATCCAGCATCCTGTTAGAAAAGCCCCATTCGTTGTCGTACCAAGCAAATACTCGACAAAGCCGCCCATCAATGACTTTTGTCTGTGCCATGTCTACCGTAGCGCTATTAGGATTGTGGTTCATGTCTACTGAAACCAATGGCTCAAAACAGCAGCCCATAACCCCCAGCAGCTCATTGGCTGCTGATAACTCTATTGCGTCATTTAGTTCGTTCACACTCGTTGATTTTGATGCAATAAACGTCAGGTCGACCGCCGAAACATTCGGGACCGGCACCCGAATCGCCACTCCGTCAAATCGACCAGCAAGCTCCGGCAAGACCAACCCCACCGCCTTCGCGGCCCCCGTCGACGTTGGAACAATTGACATGCCTGCAGCCCTAGCTCGGCGCAAATCTTTGTGAGCCGTGTCCAGCGTGCACTGATCCCCTGTGTATGCGTGAATCGTCGTCATGTGCCCGCACTCAATCCCAACCGCGTCGTTCAGAATTTTCGCGACGGGTGCTAGGCAATTAGTCGTACAAGACGCATTAGATAAGATCACGTGATCCTGCGCTATATTTTCGTGGTTCACGCCATAGACAACCGTAATATCTGCCCCTTCTCCCGGCGCCGAGATCAGAACCTTTTTGGCCCCACCTGCGACATGCCTCGCGGCCTGATCCCGAGCCGTAAAACGCCCCGAACACTCAAAAACCACGTCAATATCCAAATCTTCCCATGGCAAAGCTTCAGGCGCGGATTCCTGAAATATTAATATGTCGCCAAAGCCAACATCCATTGTCGCTTTGCATTTGGGGTGAATTTCGTGCGCGTTTTCCGTTTTTACTTCGACAGGAGACAGAAAATGACCATGGACGGAATCGTATTTGAATAGGTGGACACTAGTTTCAACAGGAGCTAAGTCGTTTATAGCGACGATCCGTATCGCCCCTTGAATATCAGGTAAGCAAGGAAACTTGAAGACGCTTCTCTCATGCAGTGCACGCAAGACCATGCGCCCTATGCGCCCAAAACCGTTTATCGCGACCTTTAACGCCATTCCCCACTCCATTACATGTTATGCTCGAACGCTTGCTGGCTGATTACATACGCAAGCTCCTTCCCAACCTCGACATCATATAAACAAGTTTCATCCAAGACAAGGTCAAACTCCGCGCCACATGAGATGCGAGTTTCAAGTAATTTGAACAGGGAATCTGCTGGTATTGTCGTCCCTTCGTAATTAATCCAAGCCCACTCACTAGAGTAAGCGACATTTGCTGGCCGTAATTTCTGCAAAGCCTTAATCCACCGCGAGCAAACGCGCGCGTGCATTCCCAGGGGATGTGTCACTGTGAAATGGGCAACTTTTTTCTGCATACGTTTGATTTTGTTTTCTGCAAAGTCCCGAACAATCCCCTAACGACACTTAGGCCCCCCTCAAGATATACACATCCCATCTGACGTTCCGGGTTTATTGAGGGCTCAAGGCATTGAAACATCAGCATTTATTCCCCGGAGCGTCAGTCGGGAGCCCTATGTACCAACAACGCGATGTTGGATGTTCACTGCTTGGCACGCATTAATTCCATATGTTCGGATAGGCGTCACTGTAGCACCACAACCTACGCCGCAATCAGAGACGCAATCGATATCTGCTTCTTTCCGGCCTCTTCTGCAAGCATGCACGCCTCTCCCAACGCGACTTCCGGGCAAGACTCACGCAACATCAAGAGTTTCAACAACATGGGCAAATTAACTCCTGCAACAACTTCAACATTCCGAATTCCCAAGGCAGAAATTGATAGGTTCGAAGGCGTTCCACCGAACAAATCGGTCAGAATTATAACTCCCCGCCCCTCGTTCGCCTGATCGATGATCGTAAGCAAGTCATCCCGCATCTTGTCTACTTGAGCAGAAACGCTAGAGACTGACATCGAAAAAATCTTGCATTTTTTGTCTAATATCATCTCAGCACTATCAACCAAAGCCGCGCCTAACTGGCCGTGCGAAACAATCACTATCCCAATCATTCACGTCCTTCACCCAAGCACTGTTCTCACAGTATATTTTACAAGTTGCGAAGTTGTCCAGCTTTTGTGTTCGGTTGTCGTCGCATACAAAACCCTTCGCTTTGCTGCAACGGAGACTGGCTGTCCAAACGAAAAAGAGTGGGCCCTGAAGGATTCGAACCTTCGACCCCCTGATTAAAAGTCAGATGCTCTACCAACTGAGCTAAGGGCCCTCGCGTGCACGAGTGTATGAAAACGCCAAATCCCCGTCAAGGCAAGTGTTCAGCAGTGTGTGTGCTCGCATCAAACGTTGCCCAAGCCCTTGTGCTTCTGTCATATTGTGCGACGCCGAGCTTTTCGCCGATGAGCCACGCGACGAAGCAGACGACACTCCTACAGTTTGGTTCGTGCGAACGGCTTATGAGTAACAACTCGCTCTATTTTGCGAGACAAATGGGCAATCGAGTGCTTTTTCTTTATGATGCCCGCACTTAGAGATCCCATAAAAAACGTAGCAAAAAAAACAGTCACAAAATTCCTCTGAAAAAAAGCGGCGAATGCGTTAACCTTATTCATCGTTGATCACACCTTATAAAAAAACACAAGCCCCTCTCTACGGCCCATTGGAGCTATTCTTGGGACGATTCTTGCGCCCACACACCGCTCGGCACGCTGATAACCGTGAGAACCGTACTGTATTGACTCGCTACAGACAGCATTGTAGCAAAATGCACCGGCTAGTTAAATAATTCAGCAAAAGTGGTAAGTCGGTCCACCAGGGGTGGTTTATATAGATACCGTGTCTCATGTCAAACAAAAATAGCAGCACCTGATTACGCAAACGCCACGTTTGGGTCAAAGTGCTGCCCATTTTTAAGCATACCATAGAAAATGTGCGTCAGTTTTCT
>JAIRNK010000054.1 GCA_031258095.1 Holosporales bacterium | reverse complement strand
AGGAAAACAACCCAAAGTTCAAACGAACATCAATCCGCTCGCTGAGAAAGAAGGCTGGCTGGGACACACGTTTACTAAAACAGATTTTGGATCAAGATTTTTCATGAGGACGCCCTGTTTGGGTAGAGTATTAACACATTATGCAGATTTACCCAAATTGTCAGTCCAGGTGGGTATACTTATCCAAAGGGAGCATTTCTACGCGAACGCTTTTTTAGCGATGGATTGGCGTGTTTGATATTTTTTTTTACCGTTAATTTTTACAGGATCAATCTTCTTGAAGACGGAATCCTCCGTTATGACAACTTCCACCACATCCTTTTCCGAAGGAAGGTCAAACATTGTATTTAGCAAAACCGACTCCATGATCGACCGCAAGCCTCTTGCGCCCGTCTTCCGCTCAATCGCCTTTTTGACGATCGCGGTCAGTGCCGCATCATCCACTCGAAGCGACACGCCTTCCAGTTCAAACAGGCGCGCATATTGTTTAATGAGAGCGTTTTTCGGCTCGACCAATATGCGCTTTAGAGCTGTTTCGTCCAAATCATCCAGCGTGGCATGAATAGGCAAACGTCCAATAAATTCTGGAATCAGCCCAAACTTCAGCAAGTCCTCTGGCTGGACATCACGCAATATTTCGCCGGCCGTCCGATCGTCCGGGGCTCTGACATCTGCTCCAAACCCAATGCTTGATCCACTGTTCCTCGCAGAAATCACTTTATCCAGCCCCGCAAAAGCTCCCCCGCATATAAATAAAATATTCGTTGTATCGACTTGAAGAAAATCCTGCTGGGGGTGCTTGCGGCCCCCTTGCGGCGGGACAGAAGCGACAGTGCCTTCCATTATTTTCAATAGCGCCTGCTGAACGCCTTCGCCAGAAACGTCGCGAGTTATGGATGGATTGTCCGATTTCTTGGAGATTTTATCGATTTCGTCAATGTATACAATGCCTTGCTGGGCCTTCTCAACGTTGTAGTCCGCAGCTTGTAGTAACTTTAGAATGATATTCTCGACGTCTTCGCCAACGTATCCAGCTTCGGTCAGAGTCGTCGCGTCGGCAACTGTGAACGGGACATCAATGATTTTTGCCAACGTCTGCGCTAACAGTGTTTTGCCGCATCCCGTTGGCCCTATAAACAAAATATTCGACTTGGTTATTTCTACGTCAGAACTCTGATTCAAGTGAGCCAAACGCTTATAGTGATTATGTACAGCAACAGACAACACCTTCTTGGCATATTCTTGGTTTATTACGTAATCATCCAACGTTTTGCATATATCGCGCGGACTAGGAATTTCACGAGTGGATACTGTGACTGATTCTTGTGAGTTGTCTTTTATTATATCCGAACACAGTTCAATACACTCATCGCAAATAAATATAGACGGGCCGGCAATTAATTTTTTTACCTCATGTTGACTTTTTCCGCAGAAGGAACAGTACAAAGTAGCCCGAGTGGAATTATCAAAATCTTTAGCCATTAAAATAGTCTCTCATTCTGTGCCTCTGCCGCAACGTCGTGTTCCCAAAGCGGCGAAACAAGCAAGCTATTCCTCTACGCATTCCCATTGCTGTCGCCCTAATCCGCTGCAGAAAAACATATCTCATAATCAAAATATTACACCGGCAACGACAAAAAAAACGTTAATGGCCCCCATAATCCCCTAGGAAAATGAACTGGACCTCAGCTACCTCTTGCCTATTACTTCCTGTTCTGCCTCAAACTCATTGTTTGTGCGCTCCAGTCACAGTCGGAACGGCGACTCGACGCGTGATAACCTCATCTATTAGACCAAATTCCTTGGCTTCTTCTGCCGACATAAACCGATCACGTTCTACTGCATTTTCAATCACAGATAAAGGCTGTCCTGTGCAATCCACGTATATCTGGTTCAATTGCTGGCGAAGTTTCAAAATTTCCCTTGCTTGAATCTCAATATCCGTTGCTTGCCCCTGAGCGCCGCCTGATGGTTGATGAACCATTATTCGAGCGTTGGGTAGGGCAAACCTTTTCCCTTTAGCGCCTGCAGTCAACAACAGCGATCCAGCCGAACATGCCTGTCCAATGCAAGTCGTCACAACGTCGCAGCGGATATAGTTCATTGTATCCAATATCGACAGCGCAGATGAAACCACGCCACCAGGAGAGTTTATGTACAAGCAAATATCCTTATTGGGATTTTCCGACTCAAGAAACAGCAACTCCGCGCAAATAACTGACGCCATTTCATCAAAAATTTTTCCAGTCAGGAATACTATGCGCTCCCTCAGCAGCCTGGAGTAGAGGTCAAATGCCATCTCTCCGCGACCTGACTTTTCAATCACTGTCGGGATAGATGTATACATGCGCGCGCCTAAATCTGCAGACACTGCTTCTTCGCGATACTCTCTGTCTGACGCCATTACATCCCTCGCACAGCCACCGACACTAAGCCCATAGTACTACAGATGCCGAGCTAACGTCACTAGGCAAGTCTCACAAATATGCACTGTTATTTAGGTTTTAGTGAGGAATGTCTTACGGTATTTCTTCCGAAGAACAATTATTATACATATCCCATCTGACTCTTCGGGTTTTATTAAAGTTCAAAGCATTGTAAAACTACAAAAATTCACCCGGCGAGTCAGTCGGGAGCCCTATAGTTTCAACTGGGCCGTTTTCGTCCAGAACATCATCGGAGGCTTTGATCGAACTTGCATGCGTGACCTTTTGGGTTAGAGCTGCTTCAAGAAATGCATCTATGTTCCCCTCCAAAACGGCCGCGGCATTCCCGATTTCAACGCCTGTCCGCGCATCCTTTACTAACTGGTACGGTTGCAGGACATATGAGCGAATTTGGTTTCCCCACGCGATATCTGTTTTCTCCGCGGCAGCCTTATCTAAGGCCTCCTGCTTTTTTCGCAATTCAAGTTCATATAGGCGCGCTCTCAACATGTCGAAAGCCATCGCGCGGTTTCTATGTTGTGATCTGTCAACTTGGCATGAGACTACTATTCCAGTCGGTATGTGAGTTATGCGGATTGCGCTGTCTGTTTTGTTTATATGTTGCCCTCCAGCACCAGATGCTCGGTACGTATCGATCTTTAAATCTTTGTCTTCTATGACGATGTCGACCGAGTCGTCTGTTTCAGGATATGTGAATACAGACGCGAAGCTTGTGTGTCTTCGGGCATTTGCGTCAAACGGAGATATACGCACGAGCCTATGCACACCATTTTCTGTTTTTAACCAACCATATGCGTGAAGACCTGATATTTTTAATGTGATGGATCTGAATCCTGCTTCTTCTCCAGGAGATTCGTCCATAACTTCGCACTGGTATCCACGCGTTTCTGCCCATCGAGAATACATCCGTGCTAGCATTGCCACCCAGTCTTGCGCCTCTGTGCCACCAGCACCGGAGTTTATTTCTAAAAAGCAATTGTTCTCGTCGGCGTCCTCAGAAAAGAAGGAGAGGAGTTGCGCCTTATCTATTTTCGCCTTCAGCTCAGCGAGCGATTGCAGACACTCCTCATAAAATGCCTGGTCATCACTCTCCCTTGCCAGTCGCATCAATTCGTGCGTTTCATTAAAACGTTGGGATAAATCTTGTACCTGAGTGACAACCCGTTGAATTGCTGCGCATTTCTTTAACAGTTGTTGCGCGCGTTGAACGTCGTCCCACAATGAAGGGCTATTTGTTTGTTTTTCCAGCTCTTGAAGTAATTTAACCTTCTCGTCGAAACCAACTGATTCGCGTAATGTCCGAAGCGAACTTTCGAACGACTCTGCGTTAGTCGCGACATTCTGATTTAGTCAAAATTCTTTCATAGAAAACTCGCTAACAACAACGTAACGACACATCCTGCCATGGGGACTTTAAATTTGACAAGCCCCCGAGACATTTCGAAAACTCAAGTTTGGCGCAAATGCGTACTACCCGGTTTTTAACTATACACCACGTCATAGTAGATATCGTATCAGTGCCCGTTCCTGTTTGTCAACGGACCGCTAGTCTTCGCGTCAATAAACTGGCGTATATATGGATTTTCCGTGCTATCCATGCCCTGCACAGACCCAGTCCAAATAATTTTGCCTTCAAAAAGAAAAGCGACTCGGTCGGCAATCTGGCGCAAGCTGTCTAAGTCGTGCGTAATTGTAATTGCTCCAAGGTCAGAGCATTTCACTGAGCGCACAATTAAGTCATTTACAATATTGCTGGTTATTGGGTCGAGTCCCGTAGTTGGTTCGTCGAAAAAGATCATCTTCGGCTGAGACGCCAGTGCCCTCGCTAAGCCAACCCTCTTAAGCATCCCCCCCGACAAAGACGCTGGGTACAAAAACGCAGCCCGGCGCTCCAAGTCGACTTGCTGCATCTTTTCAAATGCAATTTGTTGCGCGGCCCCAGGGTCCATACCCTTGCCATGAATCAGCCCAAACGCGATGTTTTCCCAAACTGTTAAGCTGTCAAACAATGCCCCGCCTTGAAAAAGCATACCAATGCAATGCCGCAACTCCTCCGCTTCCTTTCGTTTTACTTTGTCGACGTCCACGCCGTCTATTGTAATTGTTCCCTGCTGCTTTTTCACCAAGCCAAGAATTGTCTTCAGTAAAACAGACTTCCCTGAACCAGAGCAGCCGAGCACAACCAGCGACTCACCATCTGTTACGTCCAAATCCAAGCCGTTCAAAATCTGCTTGCCATTCAGCGTCACATGTAAATTTTTAACGGACAACACAGTTTGTTCCCCTTTTCATTTGCAGAATATGATCGTCGTCAGAATATAATTCAGGAACAGTATTGTTATTGACGATATGACCACTGCACTCATGGTCGCGCGTCCAACTCCCGCTGAGCCTCCTGATGAGTTTGCGCCTTTAAAGCATCCTGTCAATGCCGTGCTAACACCGAAAAATGCCGCTTTTAGCAAGCCTGTCGTGACGTCACTTGCTTGAAGAAATTGCCGTGTCATTTTTATATATTGATGCGCGTCAAAATCAAGTTGGCACACTGATATTATCAGACCACCCAGCACGCCGATCACGTCGAATATAAACACAAGCAAAGGCAGCGCAATTAACCCGGCTAGAATTCGCGGCCAATAAATGTACCGATAACAGCACGTTGAAAGCGTGTACATTGCGTCTATTTGTTCTGTCACCTTCATTGTCCCGATTTCCGCTGCCATGGTCGCACCAACACGTCCAGCAAACATTAGACCCGAAATCACGGGGCCTAACTCTCGGGTTATGCACAGCACTACCAACATAGGAAGAGCGCTTTCTGCCGAAAAACGGGAAAATCCAGTATAGCTCTGGAGCGCCAGCACCGCCCCTGTGAATATCGCGGTTAGGCCGATGACGGGAATCGAATAAAAACCTACGTCTATTAGTTGCCGTATGATTTGACGCCAATAGTATGGCGGGCGCACCCCGTTAAAGACAGACCTTACGAGAAAAATAACGTATCTGCCACAGGCTTCACAAAAGCTGATAGTGCTTTGTCCAATGTAAGCGAGCGCGTTCAATTCTGGGCCTAACTCTTGATCCCTCTACGCGATTCTAGCATTTAACATGGGCCGACGTATAAAAATCTATTTTGACGAAATGCTCGATTTTGCGAGACGAGCTCCGCCACATTCGAACACACGTTCCTGGACCTGTGGCACTTTGTCCATCCCGCAGCTAGACCCCACCGACAGCGACATTACCGACGGGCGCGTGGTCTTCTGCCGAATGCGAATCGCCTACTTGCTGCCCACTCTCTGCCAATGCTTTATATTGCTTCAGCATGCTTCCTGTCCCAGCCGGGATCAACCGCCCAACAATAATGTTCTCCTTCAAGCCCTCCAGTTCGTCCTCTTTGTTGTATATTGCCGCCTCAGTTAACACACGCGTCGTTTCTTGGAACGAGGCGGCGGATATGAACGATTTTGTGTTTAGCGACGCTTTTGTTATTCCCTGGAGGACCGGAACTGCGAATGCTGGGCGCTTCCCTTGGGAAATCATCCAGCGATTCATTTTTTGATACGTAACACGATCTATGTACTCTCCTTTCGTGTAATTACTATCTCCTGAGTCAACAAGTTCATACTTCTGCAGCATTTGGCGCACAATTACTTCTATGTGTTTGTCGTTAATTGGAACACCTTGAAGTCTGTATACTTGCTGTATTTCGTTCACTAAGTATGACGCCAATGCTTCTACGCCCAAAATTCTGAGGATATCGTGAGGTACGGAATTTCCATCGACTAATATGTCCCCTTTGTGAACATGATTTCCGGCGTGCACAATAACATGGCGCCCTTTTGGAATTAGGTACTCTACGGGCTTCATAGACGTATCGTCCGGAAGTATCGTAATGCGGCGCTTCGTCTTATGGTCTCGCCCAAACTCTACCGTTCCGTCAAACTCCGCCATTACAGCGGCATCTTTCGGATGACGAGCCTCAAACAACTCCGAAACCCTGGGGAGCCCCCCTGTGATGTCTCTTGTCTTTACAGCCTCCATCGGCATTCTTGCAAGGACGTCGCCAGCTTTTATCAATACGCCATTCTCTGCCACTAATATTGTATCGATAGACAATACGTATTTTGTCTCGACCCCTTTCTTTAGGATAATATTGCCCGATTCTGCGTCTTTTATTTCAATGGAAGGGCGCAATGGGGTTCCTTTTCCATGCTGTTTGTTATCGATAATTGTGCGGCTCGTAATCCCAGTATTGTCGTCGACTGAGTCCTTAACGGAAAGACCTTCTACCATGTCCACATAGTGGACGACGCCGTCTGCATCGCTCAAAATCGGTGCTGTGTACGGGTCCCACTCAACCAAACGCTGCCCCTTTTGTACCTGCTCTTTGTCTTTCACGAACAATCTTGCTCCGTATTGAACGTTGTAGGTCGTTTGCTCTTTGCCGTTTGCGTCAACAATCGATATTCCACCATTTCTTGACAACACAACCGTTGCCCCTTGGCTATTTACGGCGGTCGTCATGTTTCGTAGTTTCACCAGTCCGTCTTGTGATGCGTCAATAAATGACTGTTCGGTTCCCTTTTGCGCCGTTCCTCCAATATGGAACGTTCTCATTGTGAGCTGGGTACCAGGTTCTCCGATGGACTGAGCCGCGATTACGCCGACTGCTTCCCCTGGCATGATGAGCTGTCCTCGAGCGAGATCTCGCCCATAACAACATGAGCACACCCCCCCTATGCTATTACACGTTAATACAGAACGAATCTTAATTTCGTCGAATTGATGTTGCTTTATTAGTTCTACGTTTTCTTCGTCGATCATTTCCCCCGCTCTAATGAGCACAGCTCCGGAATTTGGATCTTTTATATCTACTGCAGCACATCGCCCTATTACACGTTCTTCCAAGCTCAAAATAACGTTCCCGCCTTCAACAACGGCCCTGGTTGCTATTCCATTCGTCGTTCCGCAATCCTCTTCCGTCACGATGCAGTCTTGTGCCACGTCAACCAACCGGCGTGTTAAGTACCCTGAGTTTGCTGTTTTTAACGCAGTATCTGCTAATCCTTTTCTTGTTCCGTGAGTTGAAATGAAATATTCCAGAACATTCAGCCCTTCCTTGAAGTTCGACGTGATTGGGGTCGCGATGATGTCACCCGACGGATTGGCCATCAACCCTCTCATTCCGGCGAGCTGCTTCATTTGGGCAATTGAACCACGAGCTTTGGAATCCATCATCATGAATACGGAATTTGGTTGCTTCCCTGGCTCAACCGTGGATAGCGCGGCTGTCATATGTTTTGCTATCTTGTCTGTACAAGCGTCCCACGCATCAATGACTTTGTTATATTTTTCACGCTCAGTGATTAAACCATCAAGATATTGTTGCTCATAATCCGATACCAACGCTCGGCTGGCAGATACCAACTCCGCTTTTTCTTTTGGGACAACCAGGTCATCTTTCCCGAAAGATATTGCGCCCTTTGTCATGTATGAGAATCCAAGCGTCATGAGCTTATCAGCAAACATGACTGTTTGCTTTGGCCCACAATACCGATGAATCAAATCTATTAATTTCCCTACATCCGCAGACGTTAGCTTTTTGTTGATCAGTTCGAACGAAATGTTCTTATGTGGTGGAATAATTTGCCAAAGAATAACTCGCCCAGGAGTGGTTTCGTATCTCACCAAACGGCTGCCGTTTTCGTCTTCCGTCTTAACTCGACATATAATTTTCGTATGGATCGTTACTTTTTTACAAAACAGCGCGTATTCTATCTCGCCAATATCTCCAAAAATAGTGCCTTCGCCAGGAGCATTGTCCACGCTCATTGTTAGATAATACAGTCCAAGGATAATGTCTTGTGATGGGATAATGATTGGCTTGCCGTTAGAGGGATTCAGAATATTGTTCGTTGACATCATGAGCGCGCGACACTCCAGCTGGGCCTCCATTGACAAGGGGACATGTACTGCCATTTGGTCCCCGTCAAAGTCCGCATTGAAGGCCGCGCAAACAAGCGGATGCAGCTGGATGGCCTTGCCCTCGATCAACACCGGTTCAAATGCTTGGATTCCGAGACGGTGCAACGTTGGGGCGCGGTTCAGTAGTACTGGATGCTCTCGAATAACCTCTTCTAATACATCCCAAACCTCTGGCCGCTCTTTCTCCACCATGCGCTTGGCTGACTTTAGCGTATTTGCAAAACCGCAGCGCTCTAGGCGAGAATATACAAACGGACGAAACAGCTCTAAGGCCATTCGCTTTGGCAACCCACATTGCTGCAGCTTTAGCCCTGGCCCAACGATAATGACGGAGCGCCCAGAGTAATCAACTCGCTTCCCCAGCAAGTTTTGGCGAAAGCGCCCGTGTTTTCCTTTCAACATGTCTGACAGGGACTTTAGTGGCCGTTTGTTGCTGCCAGAAATTGCTCGGCCTCGGCGTCCATTGTCGAACAGCGCATCAACAGACTCCTGCAACATGCGCTTCTCGTTCCGTACGATAACGTCTGGAGCGCGAAGTTCTAACAGGCGCTTTAAGCGGTTGTTCCTGTTTATCACACGGCGATATAAGTCATTTAGATCACTAGTGGCAAACCGGCCGCCATCAAGCGGTACCAATGGGCGCAGTTCCGGCGGAATTACGGGGATCACGTCCAAAATCAAGTACTCTGGCTTCGTCCCGGATTCAGCGAAGGCTTCTAATATTTTGATCCGCTTCACAAGTTTTTTTCGGCGAATTTCCGAAACTTGCTCCCTCATTTCGATGCGCATTGCGGCAACATCTCCAGCAGGATCTATCCCTTGAAGTAGTGTCTTTAGCGCTTCGGCACCAATCCCTACAACAATTGCATCCTCACCGTACTCATCTTGTACGTTTTGCACGTCTTCTTCGCTGAGTAGTTGATATTTTTGAAAGGGGGTGATACCTGGATCTATGACGACGTAGCTCTCAAAATATAAAATCTTTTCCAGATCTTTCAGCGTCATATCTAGCAATAGACCAATCCTACTGGGCAAAGACTTTGTAAACCATATGTGCGCAACAGGCGACACCAAATCTATGTGTCCCATTCGCTCCCGCCGAATTTTACTCCGCGTAACCTCCACGCCACACTTTTCGCAGATTATGCCGCGATATTTCATGCGCTTATACTTCCCGCACAAACACTCGTAGTCTTTCGTTGGGCCAAATATTCTTGAGCAAAACAGACCATCCCGCTCTGGCTTAAATGTTCGATAGTTGATGGTCTCAGGCTTTTTTACTTCTCCATATGACCATGAGCGAATTTGCTCTGGACTGGCGATTGATATGCGAATTTTGTCAAAACTAGCAGGGATATCTCCGCGTTCAGAAGTTTTTGCTGCCTGGTATGCCATCCTATATCTCCCATTTTAATTAGTGCTCTGTGGATATTTCCCGCTACAGCTCAATTGCCATATCAAACAAACCCCATGTTTAACCCCAACGATCTTAGCTCCTTGACCAACACGTTAAACGATTCTGGGATTCCCGCTTCTGTGCGGTCTTCACCCCGAACAATTGCTTCGTACGTCTTCATTCGTCCGGTTACATCGTCAGACTTTACTGTCAACATTTCTTGCAACGTGTACGCTGCGCCATACGCTTCAAGGGCCCATACCTCCATCTCTCCGAAGCGCTGGCCACCAAATTGTGCCTTTCCTCCAAGAGGTTGCTGCGTAACTAAGCTGTACGGGCCAATTGAGCGCGCATGAATCTTGTCGTCGACCAAATGATGCAGCTTTAACACGTAGATTTGTCCTACGGTCACTTTTCTATCGAATGGCTCGCCTGTTAGGCCGTCGTATAGTTGAACCTGCCCAGACGTGTCCAAGCCAGCTTCTTCCAGCTGTTTGTCTATGTCCTCTAGAGTCGCGCCATCAAACACAGGAGTCGCCATGGGGACGCCATCTGTCAAATTCGAAGCTAGTTCCAATAGCTCCTTGTCTGTCAGTTTTTTTATGTCCTTTTTATCAGCGGTTTTGCTGTAACAACTTTCGATCACTTCGCGTAAGTCATCTAATCGCGCCTTATCACGATTATATTGCTTCAGCACCATATCGATTTTTCGACCTAATTCCGCGGCCGCCGCTCCTAAGTGGGTCTCTAATATTTGCCCAACGTTCATACGAGACGGAACACCAAGAGGGTTTAATACAACGTCAATCGGCGTCCCATCTTCCTTATATGGCATGTCTTCCACTGGAACGATTTTCGACACGACTCCTTTGTTGCCATGGCGTCCTGCCATCTTATCTCCTGGTTGCAACTTGCGCTTAGATGCAATGAATACTTTTACGAGCTTCAGAACGCCCGGCTGTAAATCATCTCCGCGACGTAAGCGCTCAACTCGATTTTCAAACAGTTTTTGTAATTTGCTTCGGCGTTCGTCTAGTTGCTCTCTTAACGCCGCGATGTTTAGCATTACTTCATTGTTCTCAACAACGATTTTGTCCCATTGCGACCTGCTCAAGGAATCAAGCATCTTTTCGGTGATGATGCTTCCTTCAGCAAGCTCCGTCGAGGATGACATAATCGTCTCTTTTATGAGGTATTCACGAACGTGTTGATAATATGCCTTTTCTAATATTTCAAGCTCGGCGTCCTTTTCTGTTGATAATTTTTCTATTTCTTGACGCTCAATTGCGAGCATTCGTTCATCTCGGTCCACCCCGCGACGAGATAAAATCCTGACGTCAACGACTGTCCCAGACACGCCCGGAGGAACGCGCAATGAGCTATCTCGGACTTCAGACGCTTTTTCTCCAAATATGGCTCGTAAAAGCTTTTCTTCTGGAGTCATGGGCGTTTCCCCTTTGGGAGTAACTTTGCCGACTAATATGTCTCCAGGGACAACTTCAGTGCCGATCGCAACAATTCCGGTTTCGTCCAAATTTCTAAGTGATTCTTCGCTGACGTTTGGGATATCGCGGGTGATCTCTTCGTTCCCCAACTTAGTGTCCCTCGCCATTGTTTCAAATCCATCAATGTGTATTGACGTGAATACATCGTCCTGGACGATTCTCTCTGACATTACAATTGAATCTTCAAAGTTGTACCCTTGCCACGACATGAAGGCTACCTGGACATTGCGCCCCAGCGCCAACTCGCCCATATCTGTACATGGGCCGTCCGCAATTACGTCGCCTTTGTTCACAATGTCTCCCTTTTTCACAAGGGGACGTTGGTTCACACACGTGCTCATGTTAGAGCCCTGAAACTTCGTCAAATTATAAATATCAACGCCAACTCCACCTTCTTGTTTGGCTGCGGCCGCGCTAACATGCACGACAATTCGAGTGCCATCAACTTGATCCACTATGCCAGGACGCTGTGCAACAACCACAGCTCCGGAATCCCTGGCTACCGCGCGTTCCATTCCTGTTCCGATCAACGGTGCCTTGTTGCGCAACAATGGGACAGCTTGGCGTTGCATGTTTGATCCCATCAACGCACGGCTAGCGTCATCGTTTTCCAAAAACGGAATGAGAGCTGCGGCGACAGACACAAGCTGCTGCGGAGATACATCCAACAGCGTCACTTCAGAGCGCGCAAACAGGCCATATTCCCCATTTCTTCTGCAGGTAATTGCTTCTTCCGTTAGAACGCCGTCTTTATCTAGCTTCTCGGTGGTTTGCGCAATTGTGTGCTTCCATTCCTCCATTGCGGTGATGTAAACAACTTCATCTGTCACTTTCCCGTTTTCAACCTTCCTGTATGGGCACTCTATGAAGCCGTATTTATTTATTCTTGCATAGGTTGCTAACGAGTTTATCAAGCCAATGTTTGGTCCTTCTGGGGTTTCAATTGGACATATGCGGCCATAATGCGTTGGATGAACGTCGCGAACCTCAAAGCCGGCGCGCTCTCTCGACAAGCCACCGGGGCCTAATGCCGATAAACGTCGCTTGTGTGTAATTTCGGACAAAGGATTCGTTTGATCCATAAATTGAGATAGCTGTGAGGCTCCGAAGAATTCTCGAATGGTAGATATTAATGGTTTCGCGTTTACTAAATCGTGAGGCATTGCATTTTCAATATCCAAGCTTCCAATTCGCTCCTTGATTGTGCGCTCCATTCGAAGCAACCCGACACGGAACTGATTTTCCATCAGCTCTCCAACGCAACGAACGCGACGGTTTCCTAAGTTGTCTATGTCGTCAATCTCTCCCTTACCATCCTTCAGGTCCAACAACACTTGGACGATATGGATAATGTCATTCTTTTGTAATACCCTTATTGTATCAGGTGTTGATAACCCTAAGCGCGCGTTAATTTTCACGCGTCCAACGGAGGACAGGTCGTACCGTTCAACGTTAAAAAATAAATTATTTAGTATGTACTCGCCATTTTCTACGGACGGTGGCTCTCCCGGGCGCATGATTTTGCAAATTTCAATTAGGGCGTCTTCTCTGTTGCAGCACTTGTCTGCCGCCAGCGTCTGAATTATGTATGGCGCGACGCCAGAATTTCCAACGAATACTGTTTCAATTTCGTTAACTTTCAGGCCGGCCAAAAACTCCAGAACATCAGCGTTTATTTCGCTCCCAGCCTCAATAAATATTTCCCCAGTTTCTTCGTCGATGTAATCACACACCAAATATTTGCCGTACAAACTATCCTGCGACATGAGAATCTCTGCCACGCCATCTGCAGCAAATTTATTAATCATCCGTGGAGTTATTTTCACGCCCGCGTCAGCCAGGACCGCTCCCGTCTTGGCATCAACTAGTGCGTGCTGTAGCCTAACGCCTTTCCATTGTGCTGGAACAAAGCTACACACAAAGTGTTCCCCTTTTCTGCGATACGTCACTACCTGATAAAACGAGCGAAGTATTTCCTCAACAGACATTCCGATCGTATCTTGGTCCGTTAGCTTCTTTCCTTGCTCTCGGCATGCCTCTGTGTACTCGCTGTCCAGTGCCATCAACAACGTTGTTAACAGCAATTTTCGCCTGCGATCTATTCGAACCAGTAGCAAATCCTTCGAGTCAAATTCTATGTCCATCCAAGAGCCGCGGTACGGAACCACGCGCGCTGCAAACAGCACTTTACCAATGGCGCTGTTCTTGCCGCTATCATGGTCAAAGAATACCCCTGGGCTTCTATGCATCTGGGATACTATGACACGTTCTATTCCATTGATAATGAACGTGCCGCGCTCAGTCATTACTGGCGGCTCGCCTAGGTACACTTCTTGTTCTTTTATGTCTTTTATGGATTTTTGCTGCGTTTGCTCGTCTGTTTCCCATACAATCAGCCGAAACGTCACTTTTAATGAGCACGTATAACTCAAGCCTCGTCGCAAGCATTCGGTCTCATCTGCTTCAGGGGGTTCCAGTTTATAACTTTTATATTGAAGCTCTGCCCGGCCGACACTGTCGCTGATCGGAAATACTGACTGAAGCACTTCATGTAGTCCAAAGGCGCCACGTTTTTTTTGAGGAACATTCGCCTGCAAAAAGGCACTATAAGACGCCTTTTGCATAGAAATTAACCCCGGAGGCGGAAGTAACTCCTCCACCCGAGCGAATGATTTCCTGATGCGTTTGCGCTCTGTGTATGACCTTACAACCATGTGCTTCAATCTCCTTTAGTACGATTAACGTCTAACGCCCATTCCGTCCGAATCCCTATCGTATTTGCCCCGCAATAAAAAGAGCCCATTGCAATTGTTTGTGCAATCAGCCCTTGCTTCTTTGATGTATTCGTCCTTCAGACTACGCACAATGTTACTTGACCGAAACCTTTGCGCCCGCGCCTTCCAACGCCTTTTTGATTTTGTCCGCTTCGTCCTTAGGCACGCCGCCTTTTACCAACTTAGGTGCACCTTCGACCAGGTCTTTGGCTTCTTTCAGGCCCAAGCTGGTGATGGTCCGAACTTCCTTTATTACGTTTATTTTATTGGCTCCGCCCTCGTCCAACCATACATCGAACTCCGTTTTTACTTCGGCCTCAGCTGCGGCGCCTCCACCAGCAACTGCTGCGACCGCGACTGGTGCGGCCGCGCTTACGCCCCATTTTTCTTCCAGTAACTTCGACAACTCGGCCGCTTCTAATACGGTTAAGCCAGACAACTCGTCTACTATTTTCGCCAAATCTGCCATGTTCATCTCCATTTGTGTTCGCAATTAATCAATGTTTACGCTTTTGCCCCAACAACCCGCGCGACCCTAGCCATCGGTTCATTAATGGTTCGCACGATTTTTGTTCCCGCGGCAATTAGCAATCGAAGCAGATTGCTCCGCAGTTCATCTAGCGATGGCAGTTTCGCCAACGCATGAACCGAACTCGACGTGAGCAAACTTCCATTCATCCAGGCGCCTGCTATCTGCATCTTACCTTCATTCTCTTCCGCAAACTTGCAAATTACCTTTGCCGCGTTTATCGGATCTTCGGAATACGCAATTGCCGATGTTCCCGTTAGCAGCGGAGTCAGGCAGTCGAACTCTGTTCCCTTTACCGCCAATCTGAGCAATGTATTTTTGGCGACCTTATATCCCGCGTTCTCTTGCCGCATGTCCCGACGCAATCGAGTCGATTCCGCGACGGTTACCGCGTTCGGCTTCACAATTACGATCAGCGACTTGCCTTGAAGAGTTTCCTGAAGACTTGAAACGCACTGTTTCTTTTGATTTTTATTCATAACATCTTCCTCGTATTTTCCCAGTCAACAATCTCGGTTGGCTGTTCTCGCGAATAACAGTTGGAAGCGTGATTTGGCGCTAACGTCAGATTCATTCAACCTCCTGTCTTGGTGGGCGATTTCTCATTACCTTGCGCAGAAACGACCGGCTAACAAACATGACGCAACGCGTCCAGCCCATTGACGCAAACATTATGCAAGACCCACTGTCTTTGACTTGATATTGCGTGGCACCTCCCATTTTTGTTTGATATTGAACGAATTAATGTCTTCACACGCCTGCGTATATGCTCACTGATCCGTGAATATCACACCTGCGCCCATCGTGGAGCTTAATACTAATTTCTTAACGAATACGCCCTTTAACGCCGCAGGTTTTTCTTTCTGGATTGCGTTCAACAGAAAGCGAACGTTTTCCTCCAGCTTGTTTCCGTCAAAGCTTACTTTGCCTACCCCAACGTGAACAACCCCGCCTTTATCTGAGCGAAACTCAACCTGTCCGCCCTTTACGGACGTTACAACTGCCGCGACATTCGTGCTAACCGTCCCGTTCTTCGGGCTTGGCATTAAACCACGAGGGCCCAATATCTTCGCTACGCGCCCAACTAGGGCCATCATGTCTGGGGATGCAATACACCGATCGAACTTGATTTCGCCCCGTTGGATCGTTTCTACCAAGTCCTCGGCGCCAACAATATCCGCACCGGCAGCCTTCGCTTCTTCGGCGCTGTCACCGCGCGCAAACACTGCTACTCTGTACGTTTTGCCATTGCCATGTGGTAACTGCGCGACTCCGCGAATGTTTTGATCCGTTTTCTGCGCATCAATATTTAGGTTAACTGCGATCTCTATTGTTTCGTCGAACTTGGCGGTCGCGTTTGCCTTCACCAGCGTTATCGCATCATGCAGGGAGTACACATTATCTTTGCTGACGGATTCATAGATTTTCTTTAGTCTTTTGCCGATCATAAATCCCCCTCCACTGTGATTCCGATGGAACGGGCTGATCCAATCAGCATCCTGCATGCAGCGTCTTCATCGTTTGCATTCAAATCCGGCATCTTTTTTCGTGCGATTTCTCTAATCTGATAAATCGTCACCTTGCCCACTGCGCTGCTTCGTCCTGTTGCCGTAGAGCCTTTCTCTATTCCTGCTGCCCTTTTTAGGAAAAACGTGTTAGGAGGCGTTTTCATTATGAATGTGAAGCTTTTGTCTGAATAAATCGTAATTTCAACCGGAATTGGTGTGCCGGCTTCCATCTGCTGAGTCTGCGCGTTAAACGCCTTGCAGAAATCCATGATGTTAATGCCGCGCGGGCCAAGGACCGTTCCAATTGGAGGGGAGGGGTTCGCTTTGCCGGCGGGGACCTGCAGTTTTACAAAGCCCGCGATCTTTTTACTTTTTGGTGCCATTCTTCCTCCTTATGTACACAAGAGGACGTGGTTCGAGATGGCGACTCTTCCACGCAATAATGTCAGATTGTATATTAAAAATTTTTCGAAGACAACAGGCGCGCTGCTTGTGTCTATGGGGAGCGCCGATTTGACATTTGATCCTCTAGCTGCTATCATTGCGCCCGTAACTCGAAAAGGATCACTAAGTGAGGTAGGGTGTATGATGCTAGCGTGTTTTGTTTTCCTGTCGCTATTTTATGGCGTTTTTGTGGGATCGTCTCACAGCAGCTGTCCTGCTGACAAAAGGCCTCAAGCTGGTGACGAAATGCCTCAAGCGGCGGGCGCACAAATTGAACGCGTCGGGGATCATTTTTCTCGTAACTGCAGAGGGTTACGAGACATAACTATTCCGTCGAATGTCTTGGTACTAGAGCGTGCACTGTTCAAAGGTTTTCCTGAGCTTGTGACGGTTGGACTTCCTTTCGGCCTTCGAGAAATACAAGATGAGGCGTTTTCTGAGTGTAAATTATTATGTGGGATATATCTGCCAGTGACGCTTTCTGTTATTGGAAGAGGCGCCTTCGCAGGAAGCAGTTTGATATCCATCGATCTCCCTCTGAAGATCGTGAGTATCCCAGAATCATGCTTTGAATATTGCCCGCTGCAAACGTGCATTGTCCGAGGCACACTGCGATCTATTGGAAGGGCTGCGTTCTTCACTACTGCTTTAACGCGCCTAGGCCCCCCTGATAGCGATGGAATTGATCTATCCAGTTATCCTGGCCTTTCTCTCGAGAAATTAGCATTTGGGTATATTGAAGCTAGTCGTATTTTGTTCCCACCTTATCTCCCTACTGTTCCGGCAACTTGCTGTGTCTCTTGCGAACAACTCCGATTCGTTTGTTTGCCGGGGTATCGAACACGGGTGTGGTCTGACGCATTTAGTGACTGTCCGAGGTTAGAACTTGTTTCTCATTGGACGGTTATTCCTAGTTTGGAGCAGCAGAAGCGTGTATCTTTGAGACAATTTTTGGCAGATGGTGGAACTGCTGAGCTGTTAGTTGAACGATTTGGGCCGTTGTCAGACCTTTTTGTACAAAGTCGCGGTTTCCCGCAATGTGATCTTGATCGTAACGCCTTTGGTGGCGATAGGACACAAGTACCTATTGATGTATTCCAGGTCGTATACAATCGTTATCCGGTTGGCTCCAGTTCTTATGTAGTCAGCTTCCCTAGCATTGGCGCGCATGGGCTTGCAATAGTGGATGCAAGACAGACGTCAGGTAGAGCCCCATCGGAGCCAACGCGCATCAATTTAAATTCAGACCAGATTTGGGATGAAGGGGTTCGGATATCTTCCGTTTATGACCTAGTTATTATCTTGGCGGCATCGGAGCAAGGTCGAACAATGTGCTTCCCTATGTATGGTTCTGGCGGCATTGTGGTTGAGACTGCTGGTCGTGTTATAATACAGGGCGAGGAGGGCTTTATGTGGCGAGGGCATATTGGTGGCGCGGCATTTCGACCTTCTCGACCCTCTCTAGTGGAATATTGGGTGTCTTACCAGAAGACACGTAGGGCCTTTTTGCAGCTACCTGCAAGTTCGCTAAAACGGACCAGGGATGATCTTGAGTATTCTGACGGTTGTTTGTCTTACGATGAAGAGTCGTTTGATTCTGCGTCTGACTAGCCCATGTCCTATAACCCCATAGGCAATCCTCGCTCGATCTTGTCCGTCCCCATGTATGGTTGCAGCGCCTTTGGAATTAGGACAGAGCCATCCGCCTGTTGGAAATTCTCGACAATTGCTATGAGTGTTCGGCCAACAGCTAATCCAGACCCATTCAGTGTCCTCACAAATTCAGACTTGCCGTCCGCCGTCTTATATTTTGCATTCATCCGCCTTGCCTGAAAATCGCCACAACGAGAGCAGCTTGATATCTCCCGATATCGGTTTTGCCCAGGAAGCCAGACTTCTATATCGTATGTTTTTTGCGCCGAAAAACCCATATCTCCTGTACAAAGCTCGACGATATGGTACGGAAGTTCCAGCTTTTTCAAAATATTTTCTGCTGATTCGGTCATTCGGTTATGCTCTGCTATCTCATCCTCTTTTGCCACAATACTGACTAGCTCAACCTTGTAGAATTGACGCTGCCGAAACATCCCCTTTATATCACGCCCAGCAGAGCCGGCTTCAGAACGAAAACACGGAGTCAATGCAGTCACTCGAATGGGCAGCTGCTTGGCTGTAAGAGTCATGTCGCGAACCAGGTTCGTCAACGAAACTTCGGCAGTCGGAATTAGCCACTGTCCCTCCGTTGTGTGAAAGCTGTCTTCTGCGAACTTGGGCAGCTGCCCTGTCCCAAACATGCAGTAATCGTTAACAAGAATTGGAACAGATATTTCGGAATACCCGTGCTCGTGGGTGTGAGTGTCCAGCATAAACTGCGCAATCGCACGCTCCAGTCTAGCAAAAGCGCCAGTCAGAACGGTAAAGCGAGTTCCTGACAGTTTCGCGCCCAACTCCGTATGTAGACAACCAAGTTCATATCCTAAAACGTGGTGCTCTTTCGGTTCAAAATCGAATGTCGGAATTGTTCCCCCGCGCCGAATCTCAACGTTGTCGTCTTCATCTTTTCCGACTATAGCGTCTTCTGCTGGAAGGTTCGGAATGCAAACCAACAGCGCAGTCAACGTTTCCTGAGCCTCAGCCAATTTAGCTTCAAGTGCGGTAACTTCGTCTCTGATTTTTTGTCCTTGGGCGATCGCGTCTGCAGAGCGGGCGTTCGAGGAGTTCGCCTTCGCCAGTTCGTTCTTTTTCTCCTGTAGCGTCTGGAGTTCAGATGTCAATTTGCGAACAACCGCGTCATGGTCCAACACTACTTTTGAAAGAGGGGCCACACCACGCTTCGCTAACCCATCATCCACGTGAGCCGGATCCAAACGAACTAATTTTATATCTAACATTTCGCCCCCTGCTTCTTTTTGCATCATTCCGAGAAAATACGGCCGCACGGCAGGCTAGCATTAACTCGCATCAAATAGACTTGAGCACACAGTGATCTGGATAATGCTCTTTCACAAATTCACTAACAGCGAATATGACACGATCCACTGTTGTGTTGGTCGCTTCGTCGTATGTCTTTACGTGAATATCTGAACGTTCGTACACTGGATAACACGTATTTATCAGACTTTCTAGCACATCGCGCTGGTTCCCATCACGGATGAACGGCCTGTCGTTACGGCGAGAGACGCGAGCAACAAGAGTCTCTAAGTCGGCGTCCAGCCAAACTGTTATGCTCTTCTCTTTCAGCACAACCTGGGTTTCTTCATCCAGAATGGACGAACCTCCCGTCGCAAGTATGTGTGGCGGCTGATCAAGCAGACGTGCGATAACCCGACGCTCTCCGCTTTTGAACGCAGCCTCCCCAAATACTGCATATATTTCCTTCATAGAGCAGCCAGCAGAAACTTCTACCTCTTGGTCGGAGTCAAAAAATGACAACTCAAGCTTTTTTGCCAAGCGCCGCCCGATACTCGTCTTGCCGCATCCCATGAGTCCAACGAGCGCAATCGTCTTCGGGGGCATAAAGCTAATTGTAGGTGGGCCCTTCCGGATCGATTTATAAAACTCTGACGAAGCCATGCAAACTCCTTAGCGCAACAACACGAACACTCATACCTCAGCATACGAATGCACCAGCGTCATTATATACAAGTCGATTTTTTTTGTGTAGACGCGATAGACAACGTTTGCCTCTTGCGCCCCCTAGCTGAGAAAAGCGACATCGTAAACTTTTACACAGCCATAATATCCTTTTGCTTTTTTTCAAGCATTACGTCGATGTCCTTTATGTGACCATCTGTGAGCTTTTGGATTTCGTCGGCCAACCGGTGCTCTTCGTCCTCTGTAAGCTCACCAGATTTTTGGCTCTTTTTTACCCAATCCATTGCGTCACGACGAACATTCCTAACCGCAACCTTTGACTCCTCGGCATATTTTGCCGCAACTTTACTCAATTCTTGGCGTCGCTCTTCTGTCAACGTCGGCATTGGAATTCGAATTGTCTGCCCATCCACTGAGGGATTTAATCCCAACTCCGAGTCTCTTATTGCCTTTTCTACTGCTTTGACAGAGTTTCTATCCCACACCTGAATTACGAGTGTGCGAGCGTCTGGGGCGGAGACTGTTCCAACTTGCTGAATCGGAATAAATGAGCCATACATGTCTACTTTTATTGGATCGAGTAGGCCTATTGACGCCCTACTTGTGCGAACGCCCTGCAATTCTTGTGATAAGGCTTCAACGGAATAGTGCATACGAGAGTCAAAGCTTGACAAACGAGAATCCACGTTATCTTTTGACATAAATCCACTCCTGCATAGTCGGGACTCGACAATAACCACGTTCCATTATGTAAAGTTCCGAGGGCGAAGCAAACTTAATTATTTATCACGATTTTTTTTCGCTCATGTGCTTATAAAAAGAACAGGGCGAGCGGAGTGCGTTGCCCCGGCTAAAATAGCTGTTGCATTTCGAGAATGCTCTACTGTACTATCTCGGTAGAGCACAGAGCAGATTACGACCATGGAACGCACCAAAAAAAACATCAAAAAGGACGTTATTGAACAGTTTTGTGAAACCCTTTTGAGAATGGACGAAATCAGCGAAGTCAAAGCTTTCCTGAAGGACGTTTGTACACCAAAGGAGCTGGAAGACTTATCTGAACGCTGGAATGTATGCTTACACCTGAATATGGGGAAGTCGTATCGGGCAATCAGCAAAGAAACGGGAGTAAGCTTGGCTACGATCACACGCGTGGCAAGGTTCTTAAAAGACGAGCCGTATAAGGGATATAAAATGGCGCTGGGGAAATTAAAAGAGAATGAGGTGCCCAGAAATGACGAAAATCTTTAAAACAATATTGTTGCCCATCTACTTATTGGCTGCGGTTACTTCATGTAAAAAAGAATCCACCTTTGTTCAAAAAGCAGGCGAAATAAAAGTTTGCATCAACAAAATTGTTGATCATGAGGCGCTAAACGAAACGGTCCGAGGGATAACGGATACGCTGCAAGCGTCTGGGCGGGCGTTCAAGGTCACAGTTGAGTCCTCACAAGGGAACGCCATTCTGGCACGGCAGCTTACGGATAAATATATAGGACAGGGCGCCAATGTAATCATTGGAATTGGAACAGTTGCTGCGCAAAGTTTCATAAGGTACGCAAATGACGGCCAGACTCGCCTTGTGTTTAGCTCAGTAACAGACCCAAAGGCCGCTGGACTAACAGGAAAACCGCAAGTTTCTGGCGTGTCAAATTTCGTGGAAATCGCGCCGCAGATCGACTTGTTTTTGGAGATTCTGCCTACGTTAAAACGGCTCGGGTTCCTGTATAACCCCGGAGAAGCTAATTCGGTCGCGCTGATTTCTGACCTGAAAAACGTGCTAACCCAAAAGGGGATCACTTTGGTTTTACAGGCCGCGACGAAAACGTCCGAAGTTCAGCAAGCGATGGAAAATCTCGTATCAAAAGTTGATGCTGTCTTTATCAGCAACGATAATACAGCACTCAGCGCTTTCAAGTGTATTGTAAACGTTGCGACAAAGAACAAAATTCCGGTGTTTGTGAGCGACACAGACATTGTGTACAAAGGAGCGATCGCCGCGCTTGGGCCCAATCAGTATAAAATCGGTGTTCAGACGGCAAACTTGGTGTTAGAACAACATTCAAGCAAAGCATTCATCTCAAAAATTGAATATCCGCGTAGTGAAGACACGCTGCTTGTCGTCAACCAAGATGCAGCGCAGAAATGTGGCATTGTGTTGGCTGATAGCGTATTGAAGAAAGCTCAGAAAGTTTTAAAAGCAACGTAGTGGGATTTTTATGGCTTGGGCGAATGAAATAAGTTCATGCATTGCGTTGGGGCTATTACAGGGCATTCTTGGCACAGCGCTGTTCTTGACGTTGCGCATTCTGAATTTCACGGACTTAACATGCGAGGGAAGTTTCGTCTTTGGTGCGTGTGTCTCCAGCATGTTACTGGGGCGTGGGTATGGCGTGTGTGTCAGTGTTGCCACGGCGTTTGCTGCTGGCGGAGTCGCCGGATTGTGTACAGGAGTGCTAAACATTGTTTTCAAAGTAAAGGATATTTTGGCCGGGATTTTAGTGGCATTTATGCTCTACTCGATCAACCTAAGAATTATGGGCGTCCCAAACATAACATTGCCAGAAAACGTAGCCATTGGTGGCGTTTACCTGTTCGGCTTTGGGATCGTTTGCATTTTGGGCTATCTGCTGACCACGGATTGGGGCCTAGCATTTCGTTCCGTCGGGCAAAACCAGGCTTTAGCGAAAACGACTGGTGTTTCAGTAAAAAAAATGACGTTTATTGGGCTAGCGCTTAGTAATGCATTGATTGGGCTTTCGGGAAGCTTGTTTAGCATAAACCAAGGCTTTTGCGACATAGGCAGCGGGACAGGGTTGCTAATTGTGGGGCTGGCGTCTGTCATCATCGGAGAAAAGGTCCTGCCGTTTCGGTCCTTTTATTTAAAAATACTTGGATGCTTTTTCGGTTCCGTGTTGTACAGGTTTTTTATTTGCCTTGCATTAAACCTCGATTCATCGCAGCTGAAACCAAGTGACGTAAACATTGTTACTGGATTGCTCATATTGGCATTTATGTCATCAAAAATAACGTTTCGTAGGAGGCTGACATGTCCCTCCAGTTAAACAACGTATCCATGCAGTTTAACGAACGCAAAATTCTTGATGGCCTGAATCTCAGCGTCGCCGAGGGAGAGTTCGTCGTCATTGTTGGAGAAAATGGTGCCGGGAAGTCGACCCTGTTCAACCTCATTGCTGGGCTGGAAAAACCAACAGCCGGGCAGATTGTTCGCAACTTTTCGAAAATTACGCGCGTAATGCAGGATCCAAAAGCGGGAACGCTTGAAAATATGACGATCAAAGAAAATTTGGCATTTGCGTACAAACGAGCGTCTCGGCGTGGATGGCTTCCATGCATAAGTAAGGCACGGCTGTCTCTTTTTCGGGAAAAGCTCACGCTTCTCAATATGAAACTGGAAAATAGGTTGAATGACCTTGTGGAAAATTTATCAGGTGGGCAGCGACAGGCGCTCGCATTTGCAATGGCAATTCTGGTCGACTACGACATGATTTTACTGGACGAGGTGACTGCTGCGCTGAACCCAGAATCTGCACAAAATTTGATGGAGTTGATAAATAAAACGGTGCGTGACAACAAAAAAACATGCCTGATGATTACGCACAACCCTGATCATAAGAAATACGGTGATCGAGTCTTGACGCTAGAGAACGGTCGTTTGCTGAGCGCGTGACACTCCGGCACATTCCTGTATATACACATCCCATCTGACGGTCCGGGTTTATTGATGGCTCAAGGCATTGAATCATCAGGATCTGTTCCCCGGAGCGTCAGTCGAGAGCCCTATAGTTAACCTCGTCGTGGTGGAAGGGGGAGGATTCGAACCTCCGTAGACTCTCGTCGGCAGATTTACAGTCTGCTGCCATTAACCGCTCGGCCACCCGTCCATGAGTGGAATGATATGGAGGAGGCCCAGAAATGTCAACGATTAGGCATTTCGCGGGCGTTGAGTGACTGCGTCGGCGAGGCGTTTGCCCGCATCCGGAGCATACATTTCGCGCGCAGCATTGCTCATTTCGCGCAGGACGTTGCGGTTCGCATACATTTCCGATAGGACGCCACAAAGGCTGCTTGCTGAAAACGTACTTTCTCGCATCAACACGGCGGCGCCATTCGCTTCAAAGCGCATTGCGTTATACAACTGATCCCCGTCTCGCGAGCTTTCGAGCGGCACCAATATGGACGGAATACCACTGGCTGCGAATTCCGCTAGGCTTGTCGCGCCCCCCCGTGAAATAACAACGTGCGAATGAGCCAATTTGTCACTCATATCGTAAAAAAATGGAGCGAGTTCTGCGTCAACTCCGTGTTGCTTAAATAGCCGATCGATGCGTTGAATATCGTCCTCTCCTACTTGCATCGTCACACGCATCCTGATGTCTTTCGGCAGTTGAAGCACTGCATCCGGAACAACGTTGGCAAACAGGCGTGCCCCTTGGCTCCCTCCGACGACAAGAATGCACAACTCGTCCTCTAGCGAAATGGGTGGCACGTTTGCTAAATCAGCGATTGCGCCGCGAACAGGATTCCCTATGAATATTTGCTTGTGTTTGATTTTATCATTCAGGTTAACAACCTGGCGGAAACCAGTCGTGATTGCACTAGCGTTGCGAGCCAAAACCTTGTTGGCGCGGCCAATAATTGCATTGCATTCGTGTAAAACAGAGCGAATTCCCAACAATTGCGCAGCTAAAACAGTTGGCGCAGACGGATACCCACCAAAACCAACGACAGCACGTGGGCGTTGCCAAAGAAACATTAAGAGGCTTTTTATCCCGCATGCGACGAGCCGTGTCACAAATGTGACTTTTTTGATGTCTTTTGTGCAGTCAACTCCTACGTATTTGAATAAAGACCATATAGAAGGATGTTGTTTCATCTTCGCTTTTTCGCGAAACGTTGACACGACGACGCGGTCAAAGCACTCTTTTCTAACCCATTTATCCACTCGTTCATCTGTAAACAGAACGACCGTGTATCCCCTGGCTTTCAGTTCTTGAGCCAAACTTTCTGCCGGAAACAAGTGCCCTCCTGTGCCTCCAGCTGCCAAAACGTATAGATTTTTCATCGTGGTTTATTTTTCATCTTTTGTCGGTGCTCTTTTCTTTTTTCGAGCGTTGTTAGTACGATCGCAGACACAATAATTATTATTCCACCAATAACGGTTGTCCCCTTGGGGACTTGTCCAAACGCGTAATACCCTAGGAGAAACGTAAACAACATTTCCGTATATCGCAACGGAATGAAGCCAGATATATCCGCGATTTTAAACGACGAATACAGGCACAGCTGCATTAAGTTACCATTAATTCCAATTATGGTGACCAGCGCCAATTGCAACGCGGACAGCGGCTTCCACACAATAATCGCTGGAACAAGGAACACAAGCGATGTTCCAAGGCCAAAATAGAATAATATTGTTAGCACGTGCTGTTTTTCTGACATTTTGCGCGCGATTAAAGTCATTGACGCGAACGACAACGCAGCCAAGAGCGGGACCCAAACCCATAGGTTGAAAGTTTCAATGTCTTTATACGTTATTACTATAATTCCAATGAATCCAATTGCTGCACAACTCCAGCGACCAATATCGACCTTCTCTTTGAAAAATATTGCGGCTAAGGGAAGCAATATTAATGGCTCGCTGAATAAAATGCAGGTATTCTTTAGGAGTGGAATTTTTACGACAGAAAACGTTACTGCTCCAAGCGCAATGGCTCCAGTCACTGAGTGTATAACGTGCGTAGTCGGGATTTGCGTTTTAAAGTACCGAAGTCCGTGTGGTAACATAAACGGCAGCACTGTCACCACTGTCACGACGAAGCGGCAGAACGCGATCTGAACGGGGCTGATGTCTTGTCCTGCATAAAAGGCCAGCACATCATTCAGAGAGCTCAGAAAATTCAAAAGGGTGAGCAGCGCAGCAGCGGTCAAGTAATTTGTCCGAGGATAATTCTCTTGCGCGCTCAATATTCTTTCCTATTTAGCCTGACAGTGCGTAGCTAACGGCGGCCTGAACCAAGCCACTGCTCAACGCATTTAATAATATCGGCAGCTCCCGTCCGCTTTGCCAGTGCAAGCACGCGACGACCGTGCAGCTTCTTGTCGATTTTGTTAAGCAACTCAGTTACGCAGGCAACGTTTTGTTGCGTCATTGCTCGTTCACACAGCTCAACCCAGTCCAGACGGAGCTTGTCTGCTGGGAGAATTTCATCTGGTAGCCATATATCGTGCTCGAGCAACACCTTCATCTGAAATTCAGAGCGCGCGCTGGACCTTTTCACTGGGCTTACGTATTTTGTGCCCTCCGTATAGTGAATCCCCGTATAACGAATTTCGTTTTCCTCACAGAAATCCCTTATTGATTCGACATTGAAACGGTCGTCATCAATAAACACGATGTGACGAGGCGTTGTCTTCACATGTGCGAAAAATGCTGCGACTGCTGCGCCTTTGGGGACCGCGCCACAAAAGAGAATGCCACGGTGGTACACTGGTTGTGACTGCCCTGTTTTAGTTTCGAGGGCAAAGTGCGACAACCCAGGCCAAGAACGGGCAAAATCGTATCCACATCGCGCCAACACAGAGGCACGCCACTCCGTCGGGTTTGGCAGCCCTGGCGCAGGTGAAGGAGGAAACGCTGTAACAACTAAGCACGGAATGCCCTTCGTTTGCAGGTTGGCAACAAGTTCAGGCATCTTCGAATTAACCAGGGCGACCGTACTTGAGCCCAAAACAGTTTGGCTTAACGCTAATGACTCTGCCCAACTGGCGTTGGGACGCTCTCTATGAATAATGCGACTAAAATCGTTGTCATACTTGCTCGAATCAGACTGCCTTCTAACAAATACTTCAATGTTTGCCGTGATCAGAACGTTATCACAATCGAACAAGACAACGGCTCCATCTTCTAGGGCGTTCAGGACGCTCTCAATGAGAGAGATATTTTCTGCTGTTATTATTTCAGACACGTTCTTTTTCTTTTGTCGTTTTTTACAAACTTTTCCTTCGTCTTGTTCCTTTGCGGCTTGTGACACTTTTTCAGCAGCTCCTCCACTTGTAGACGCAAACGAATTGAACTCGCAACCTAACATTAAGCACGTCATAAATGTCGTGATGCCCCTAATATAGGGCTCCCGACTGACGCTCCGGGGAACAAGTCCTGATGTTACAAGGCTTTGAGCTCTCAATAAACTCGGAACGTCAGATGGGATGTGTATATACCGTGTCATTGAACGCCGCCTAACCATGCCAAAACCGGCGAAAAAAGTCATGCCGGATTGTAACAAAGTGCACAGCCGCTAATCTATTGAAATATTGGCATGTGTGTTGTCCGGTGCTGCGGGATTTATTGCCTCGATGTCAGTGAGCCCACTCGCATGAAGTCCGGACTGTCCGTTGTCGATTGATTATCCAAAATTTGACTGTCCGTCTTGCCGTGATATAGGGGTCCCGACTGACGCTCCGTGTGGATTTTTGTAGTTTTACAATGCTTTGAACTTCAATGAAACCGGAACGTCATGCGGGATCTGTGTAAACGCCAAACGGGTGCGTCATCGTTTTTACAAGAAAGTCTCTGAACCCGAACACCTGTCGTTCCTTGGCCAAAAGCGTGGATATTTCTTTTGAATCGTCTTCGACATGGGTAAGCCATTCTTTTTGACTTTTCCCATCGCGATGCATTTGTTGGGTCATTATGTCGTCTTTTTCCGTTATTTCTAGCTGCTTGTGTAAATCGATCATTTTTTCGTGAATGTTTTGCACAAAGATCGAAAAATTGACCATTTCGCGAGAAAGACGTTGGACCGAAGGAAACAAAGTTTTTATTTCAGGGAAGCAGCTTGAAAACATGGGAGACACTGCGTTAACGGTGTTCGCAAGTGCCCCTAAAACTTCAGCAGAAGTCGACAGTTCTGAGATAACCTGTTCGACAGAAAAAATGTGATCATGCAACCTTTGCACCTCTTCCTTGACAGTATCTCCACCGAGGCTCTCTGGCGCAAAGCTCAGCGACTCAATTAACAACTGTTCGGACGTTGACGACACTGCGGCCTCAATACGCTGCGCTATTTCAATGATTTCATGCGAAGGTAATTCCAGCGCGGAGGCTTTTCCGGGAATGCATTGCGCAATTCCATCTAATGACGTGCGCAGTTCTTCCAAAATTACTCCGGCTGGCGCTATGCACGCGCCTTCGGTTGCCTCCTGTAAAAATGTATCCAGCCGCTCCATTGCATGATTGGCGTCGACTAAGTGTTGAAATAATTCTGGGACGAGTGAATCATGAACAATGCCCCCGATTCCGCTTGAGCCGATAATGTCAGCGGTTTTGCTACAAATGTTACAAATTGTGATCTCAATGGCGCCCAACCGTTGGCTAATGTGGCTCCGACACGCTAATTCGGAATTCAAACGTTGCAATACCTGCTCAATAATTTCTCCTCGTGCCCGAATAAGCTGTGCGATGTTTTCAAACGATATGCTTTCGTGCACGCACATTGGGTAGCCCGCAAGTTCTGTGACACCATCAGCAATGGACGCGTACGAGGATTGCAAGCTCATTAGTGTTGACGAGAGTGCATGTTGGCATGATACAAGCGGAGTTGTAGCCGCAAGGACATTTTGCCACCACGTGTTTCCTGCTTGCAAGTTTGTAGCCATCGAGGCAATCGCCGCACTCAGAGACGTTGGCGGACTTACAGTCACAGAAAACGATAAAATTCCGGACGCGCTTGTGCACGCTTCACCAAGAGCGGATATCAGTTGATTAATGTCCGCAAAAAGCGAAAAGTGCAGACAGGAATCTGTCGCAGTTGGCCCTCTTCGCGCAGCTTCGTTTACCAGATGGGCTATTTCTAGCACATTACTTGCCCACATTGACAAAAACGCCTCGATATTTGCTGATAAGTTTAAGACTTGCTGTGGATTAAGCTGCATAAAAATAGCGTCGAATTCCCCAAGGCGATACGACAATGCCTTAAACTGCTCGGAAAAACTGTGACTGCAGAGACTTTTAAGGTCTGCGAGCGTATCGTTTATAGCTGGGCATATTCCTTGCGCAAGCTTTGTGCGAATTAATGCAATCTTGTCGACCAGGTTATACGTGTCAGCCCAGTAAGAAATGTCCTGGCTAAGAGTGTCGTTTATCGAAAGGTAAGATTGATGCATGGATTCCACCAGCGGAATGATCCAATTATCCGCCAGCGGAATGCTCATGTCGGGGTTTGTCCAATATTGCAAAATTTGGTTAAGGCTATCCAAAACCCAATCCAGCGCCACACGCATGGACGCCGCATCATAAGCTTCAAGTCCGCCGTCAACGTGTTCCAACGCATTGAGATCGTCGATACCAAGTACATGCGCTATACCTACAAGCTTTTCGTTCATGTGCTCATAAAGGTCATTCATGACGGAAATTATGTCCTGAAAATGGTCATAGTTGTTCAATATGGTAAAAACGCGCTGGAGGCTAGTCGCTGTGGAACTCATGCTTGCGGCAACGACTTGCCAAATTTCTTGCGACGCGCCCTGAACCAGTGGTAGTCCTGTTACGTAGGCGGATGTTTTCTTCAATACCTGTGCGACTTGGCATAAATGATATGCGAGTTGCGAGGCGTAGCTGTTCTCCATAAAAGTGTTGATTTGCGTCAGTTTGTTTGCAAATCGTTGCAGTGCTGCGGTGAGTTTGTCCGTGCCAAGAACGCTGTCTCGGCAACCGCTGCAATTTTGCATGCGAATAATGCTTGTTACGTCGTTAAACATTTCAGATATTGCTGCAACCATTTCAGCGAAATCTTTTGTGTTTTGTGCGCTGTACTTGACGTATTTGACGAGGGGGATACGCATTTGTGTTGACAGGTTGTCTATAGAGTTGATGAGCTTGCTTATTGCATCAGGAAGGGATTGGCACATCGTGTTTAGCGGTAACATTGTCGAGGCGTGTGGGATTGCAACACCAAGAGAATATATAGCGCTTTGTACTAGCCCCATTTTTTCGTAGATTGCGGCAAATTCTTCTTCCGAATCTTGTACAATACACGAATTGGTGGAACTTTCGTTTGACATAATCTTTTGCTTTAGGTCGGCAACGGCTTGCTTTAACGCTAGAACTGCGTCTTTGGCCCCACCGAAAGACGTGTTTGAAAAGATTGCTATCAAATCTTCGTTAGAGTTCGCTGCTAGGCTCTGAGCTGCCTCATTAATGCGCTCACACATTTGATGAAGAAAATCGACTACGTGGCCACAACTGTCGCACGGCCCTAAAGATAAAAGTTTTGATATAAAAGAGTCTACGTTGCTAATAAAAGTTTCGACTTCCCCCAATGCCAAGGGAGTTTTCATCTTGAGCGCGAACTCCTGAATCTCCGCATACAGCGCTTTCGAATAGGCCAAAAAGAAGCTAATTGGAAGCAATTCCAGGTGCGCATCGCGCTGAAAGGCGTTTATACATTCACCGAGGCGCGCAAAAAACGCTGACGAAGTGGAAGGGTCGCCAATTCTGTTCAGAGGTTGAAACGACGATACGTTTTGGTATCCAATGCTTTTAAACAGATCGCGCACACGCGCCAATCCCGTGCCGGCGTTATCTTTCGTTGCGGAATAATCCAGCATGAACGTGGCATATGGCGCAATGAGCCATCTTAGTATTGCCTCTAAAGTAGAAAAGAGAGATCTGTCTGAACTTTCTCGGTTTATGTTCTCATCACCTATTGTCTTTTTTATTACCTCCTGCTGACTTTCAACGTTTGGCGAGTCTAGCAGTGCGACAAGTTGTTTCAATATTTCGAAAAAGGTTCGACTAGATGTTGACGAACCATTGTCATAGCAGCTGCCTATTAAGCGGTTCAGGTTAAAGTACCAATGCGACAATACATTCGGATTTTTCGTGCCCAGCGATTGAACAGAGGCGGAAAAGAACGACGGTAACGATATTATCTGCAAAATTTCATTAAGTAATCCAAATACGGTTAATCGTTCAATGTGGTCTACATCGACGCTGTCTGTTATTTTGCCCACCAAATTCTGAGGGACGAGGGGGAGGGGAGGGAGGCGTTTTGCTATATACGATAGGCGGTTGATTGCGGAGTTGTACGTAGGCAAAAGCATTCCTTCGCTAGCATAGTGGCCGTCGCGCCCTCCACCTCCTTCCATCGCATGAGTGTCACGAACCAACAGGTGAATATATGGAGTAACTATTAGCGTATGTATTAATTTTGTGATTTCTTCGTTTACGTGACGCAACTTTGCTTCTGAGCTGTCTGCGGCAATGTTTTTTAACAAGAAATATGTGTTTGATGGCTCAGAATGTTGTGCTGTTAAGAACGAAAAGTCGCTCACTGTTGGGTGATAGGAATATTCCAATTCAAAAATTTGTCTTATAACGTCAACTATATTGAGTTTGATGCTTTCGCTTAACACGGTATTCAAGAATAAATCCAAAAATTCTGCTTGAGACTGGTACTCGGCCAAAAATTTGTAAAAGGAAGAGTCTTTGTCATACTCAGTGGCAACCATAGACGTTACGTTCGAGTCGATAACAATGTTGCGCACAAATGTAAAAATGTCCTTGTACATTTGAAGGCACGTATTGCACATTGTGTCGCTGTCATTTATTCCGAGCATGCGTCCGGTTATGTCTGTTACGCTATCAGTTGCGCTGCACTCCAATAGAGCGTTCGATTGTGCAAGCAAACCCGTGGTGCTTCCGTTTCCAAAAATCAGGCCCGCGTAATGTTCAAGTTCGTCAAACGAGAATATGGAGGACGCGCAAGCGAGCGTTTCATGAAAAAAACCGATTATATTTATTAATGTCGTTGCTTGGAGTTGGTGCGGCTTATAGGCGTCTCCAATGATATGCGTAATCGTTTTATAATCGTCTGGAACATCAACGAATTTCGAACAAACACTAGCTAAGTTGCGTATTAATGGCCCTTTTATTTCTTCAGGATTATCGGCGTCGTAGTGCGGACACAGGGCGTCTAAAAGCGGTTCAACTTCAAATTTGTGTAGGCACTGATTAAGGAGACCAAACAGGCTATAGTCTCTGCTAAGCGCATTGCCAATAAGATTTTCAAAAGAGCCGTGTTGGGCGTGTGTGTGAATTTCATAGATCTTTGATTGGAGCGAGTTGGGCCCGAAAAACAGCAACGAATAGATCTGTTTCCAGTCAAGGGCGAATGTTTTGGTTGTTAAATTCTTTAGAAGTCGGCGAATCTTTGAAGATACGCTGAGCTCGTTGTAATTTTCGTTGTCAGGATTTCCAATGTAACTGAGAAGCTCAACGCCTTTGTCGGCGATTATGCTGCGAAGCCCATGTATTTGCGGAAGAATCATTTGTGTTAGGCGCCATGCACAATCTTCTTGTATGAGGCTTTGCAGCTCGCCAGCGCCGTCATTCGCAATGATCTGGTTGATGGTAGTTTTGTGCAGATTTGGGCAACGCGACGAATCACATTGAAACTTTTCCGAAAAAATTAGCTTTTTTAGCGTATTGATGAAAAACAAGCATGATCCTGGGTCGTCTCCATTGCCATTGTATTCGTCCGCGCGCTTATCAAACCCCACGGAGCGTGCGAATTCCTCAAAATCGGAGTTGCCATTTACTGAAGAGATCGCTCCAAACAACGAGGAAGGTTTCGTGTCTCCCGCTATGCCAATCAGCTGTATCATGTGATCTATGGTGCATTCCTGCAGCATATCTTGGTGTGCATGCAGCAGCTCGCCGATCTCGGTGAAATTCGAAAAAAGTGAGATGCCATGTTCAAGCGGGTATTGCCCAATCCATTTTTTCTTGAATGTCGAGATTAGCGAAGGAGGCAATGCAGCTACAGCCTCCGCAATTTTTCCAAAAACTGTAGCATTGCGCGGTGTGTTTGAGGGATCTCCCCAAGTATCTGCTAGTTGGCGAAACTTTTCTTCTTTAGAACGACATTTGCGAGCAATGTCGTTAAAAACGACGAAAAAAGTGTTTTCTGAAGAGCTTTCGGCGTTGTACGGGGTTCCAATCAAACGGGCATCCAGACACGATCCCAATGAAGTACTGCCCGTAACAAGTGAGAAGTAATCCAAGAATTGATCGATAGACTTTGGATGAAACGTTTTCAGCTGCAGCAAGCGATCCGACACAGCCGCGTTTGTTGCTTCATCGATAGCTCCCACTGATTCAAGGTGCCGCAACTTGGCGAACAGCGGCGCAAACGTCGCTTCTCCTTGTGTTGTGTCCGCACGTCCGATTGCAACATCTAAGTATAGAGGATATAGCAACTCAAATAGCTTAAATATACTATTGTCCAAAATGGCCATTCTAGCGCTTCCGTGCGTTTGCGCTTCAGTGATTACCTCGTTCGCAAGCGACACGCTCTTGTCGATAATCGAAACATCAGCATATGGCAAAACCTTCGACATCAATGAATGTGCTGCTTCAATGTGCGGACTGCAGCCTAGAACGGGATTGAAATCGACAGGGAATAATAGCGATGACAATTCGTGCAGTTTTCCGAAGCCAGTGTCTGCTTGATCGAACCAACTTCCCGGATCGAAGCCCTCGCTATTGGCAACGTTAAAAAATGAGTCGGCATCATCCTTAAGGCGAGCATTGAATGTTGGTGGCAAAGCGTTATTAATTGACAGCAAATACATGAGATTGTTTACGCGTCCAAAAATTGTTTTATTAGAGCGGCTATCCCATTCACCAAAGAGTGCCTTTTGTTCCAGCGTCGCTTGCTCATAGCGCGACTTCAAGGCGCCCCAAATAGTGGGTACTGCAGGGGCGTCTGTCGGAAAACCGATGAGGGCCAACGCATCGCTTGGCTCTGCTTCGTACTGGACTGCCAAGCCGCAAGTCGCAGTGCATATAATGAAACGAAATAATTGTCGAATGGGCATATTAAAGGGAAACATAACAATAACACGCTAATCGATTTTACAACACTTCGTGTATAATAATGGTAAAGGTAAAGTATAGAACCGTCGTCCTAAGATATATACTCATCCCAGCTGAAACTCAGTCCGGCAAATCCAGAATCCAGTAAGGATGAACGACTGTCAAATCCCAACGTTTCAGCCGGGACCCGTATATAATTCTCTTAACTGGTATAAACATGCGCTGCTATAAAGCAGTGCTATGACTTCGATTTAGGGCAGCTTTTTCTTGCTAGAAATGCGTTTCTACTTAATATTTAATAACTAAAAAAAGCCTGGCTCAGAATACTCTATTATCATTCAAGGTTTTTTTTGTTAGCATTTATGCGTAGGGGAACGAATGAGATTGCAAAATGCGCATTTTATTCATAGAAGACGATTTCATCACAGCCCAAAGCATTCAGAAGCTCTTGCAGACCGAGGGGTTTATTTGTGATGTGTCTGACACAGGGGAGGATGGCCTTGAAATCGGCAAACTGTATGAGTACGATGCTATCATTTTGGACCTAGTACTTCCTGACATTGAGGGATTCGAGGTCATGCGACGGCTGCGTGCTTCACGTGTGACGACCCCTATACTTATCCTATCGGGCATTGATGACACTGCGAACAAGGTCAGGGGTCTATGCACCGGAGCGGACGACTACTTGACCAAGCCGTATAGTAAAGATGAGTTAGTGGCAAGAATAAACGCTATCATCCGGAGGACGAACGGCTACTCAGAGTCCGTAATCAAAGTTGGAGAGTTGGAAATAAACCTGCAAACAAGAATTGCTTCCGTCAATGGGCGAATCCTTCCGTTAACGGGCAAGGAGTATGCCATTCTTGAGTTGCTTGCTATACGAAAGGGCTCCGCTCTCACGAAAGAAGCTTTTTTGAACCACTTATACGGCGGAATGGATGAACCTGAGGTAAAGATTGTTGACGTATTTGTCTGCAAGCTGCGTCGAAAACTTTTTGCCTTGACACAACAACACGGGTATATCGAGACTATTTGGGGGCGCGGCTACATGTTAAAGGATCCAAACGAAAAGCAACATGTTGTAATCGACAGTGGTGATTCTGTTGTTCTTGACAGCAACCTCTACTCTGAGCGCGTCCGCAAAGAATTGCGTACTAAGCACAAGAAAAAAGCCACGTCAGCAGTATAGCGCGCACATTATACCAAACAACGCGAATAAGGACTCAAATCCTGAAGGCAGGGCGCGCGACGTGCAGTGTGTGACACAGGGGGTGGGGCGCATTATTTCCGGCGTTTGGTATTACTTCCCAGCCTCCGTGGGGCAGTCCGTTCCTGTTTGCAGGTTAATGATTATCCGCGACCGGTTAAAGTGTTCGTGTACAGCGTCTTTTATGTCCTCGTATTTTTTCTTTAGATCTTGCACGGTCACCTGCTGTCCTCCAACCTCATGATTGTCAGGCTCAATGAGGTCTATGACAACAAACTCCCCGCGCTCTAGGCTGTGCGTCCTCACGGAATGGACCCTCCCACCAGCAGCTTCCGCTAACTCGCGTATTTTTTTCACTACTTCAGGGGCCAGGCTTTTATCTAACAGGACCTCAATTGCTGCACGTCCAATTGAACACGCCACTAACATTAAATATATTGCCATCCCGTATCCTAATACAGTATCCAACCATGAGCACGAAACGAATAAACTGGCAAATATTCCGATGTCAACAACCAGGTCCGATTTATAGTGGGCGGCGTCCGCACGAATTGCAAGCGATTTCGTCTTTATGTAGACGTAAGACTGCACAGCGATAAGGCATGCGACCCCGATGATGGACACCCCAAACGTAACGTACGCGATAACGCTGTGCCCCAGTTCGTGGGGTTCTGAGTCGGGAATTAGCGCACCTATGCCAACCCCGAGTAGCATCAGCGATTGAAGCATTGCTTGCAGCGCGCCAATTTTACCGTACCCAAACGGAAATTTTTCATTGGCCGGTTTTAGTGATTTCATAACGAAGAACAAATTTACCAGCGAAAATGCTCCATCTTTTATCGCATCAAAGATCGACAACTTAACCACTAGTGATGTTGTTGCGCCGTAAGTAACAACGCGACACGCTACAAGGAGTAACGTCGTAAAAACAACGCTGTACGCGGCAAGCCTCATATAGCGTAGGTCTTCGCTCCGTATTGCATCGTACGCGTGATTGTGATCATGACAACAAAACAACTGCAACACCAATGAAATCCTGTCACACATTTTTCCCACACGCTTGGTTTTATGGCAATGTGTTTTTGTTCTTGTGCATACGCGAAATTTATTTAGTCCTCTTGTGCTTGATTTCAAATACGTTCGTAGGGGGGGGCTGAAGATTTACAAATTTTCGGCTGCTTGTATTTTATTAAAATACCAGCTCTGATTGTTGTAGGGGAAGCTTTGGTGAAAAGTTACTTAATCCGCGATGGCTTAAGTATAAAACGGTCACAAAACTATGCAGGGCACCTTGTTTCAGGGCGCCCTGTTTTTGGGCCGGGAGCGTATATGGCCCTATTGAACCCCCTCACTAACTCCCCCTCTCTTTTTTGCTAAAAATTGGCATCAGGTTCAGTTCAAAAGCAGCAATGTTCATTAATCAGCTTGTTCGTCCAGACCGCCGCTATA
>JAIRNK010000049.1 GCA_031258095.1 Holosporales bacterium | reverse complement strand
CGAAAATCTAGATGACGTGGGAACGGCAGTTTGCAAGTTCATTAACGCTATAGACGTGCCAACTGTTCAGTCTGTTTGCAATGTTAACTATTTGGGTCATTATCAGCGGCGTTTGGTATAAAATTGCGCTGCACAGCTCCAACAAAAATGCGGCAAACTTTTTAATCGTTTGGTCGCGGCGATCAATGCCAGCCGGTTGCCGATTTCCTCCCAACAGCGTCCATGGCACTACGCGTTGCTCGGATGGCGGAAATAGTAAACACATCCCCCCTGACGTTCTGGTTTTCTTGAGGGCTCGACTTCCTGCACAAGCAGACTTTGTTCCCCGGAGCGTCAGTTGGGAGCCCTCTAGAGCTGCATCCTTTTTTCCGGAGGACGGTTGAAGCGCTGCACGCCCCACCGTGCAATCGAACGTATTCTCCGGCCACTGCTTCTATTATTTCGGCCCCAATCATCGGTTCCGTCAAGTATCCCGTCCCATTTGGTTCCAAAAATTTTTGCCCTGGTGGGCAACTCGCCACGCCAATGTTGCGCCTTACTCGTTCTTCCTCAGAAATGTCACCACGTATAGCACGTGCGTGTCTTAAAAATTCGCGAGCTCTTATATACAGCGCCCTCGGATCTTGCAAGAGCGGAAGACCAGTATCCAATCTAAGCATAAACCCCACTCCATCATGCACGCAGCGTAGAAGATAACTAAAGTCTTTCTCGAATCTGTTTGGCAGTACTTTATATCTCATCAGGATAGGAAAAATTACGCGCTCATACTCAGTGACGACTGGCACTGGTACCAGCTCGATGGGGGGAGCCAAACGTCCTGGCTTAAGGAGTGGAGCTAAGCGTTTGTGAACAATGTCATATAATCTTACTTCCTGGTCATGTATATGTTGTCCATGGGCCGCAATCGCATTTAGCCAACCTTCGTCAACGGGGTCATGAGCAATGTATATGAGGCGTAGCAGTCCGCGCATCCAGCCAAGAATGGTCTCGCATATGTCAACGACCGTGTTAGAGCTTGGGCCCCAAAACCACGGCAAGTTCTCAGCAAGATCTCTCTGCAATGCGTAAAGCGAGGATAAACGATCAATTGCGGAAACAAGTCGCGGATAAAGAACGTGCTCTCGCATTAGCCTAATCGTTTTCACATCGACAACTCTTCCGTCGAAAAAATACAGCAACGAATCAAACAGATCCTTTGAGATTGGGCTCCTTGGAATATGTTCCATGTAATTTGACGACGGGATCCCACCAAATTGCTCTGTTCCAGTAGGGGGGACAGTAGGGGGGACAGTACGGACGACAGTACGCGGGCCAATACCTTTGGCGTCAATTAGAGCGGAAGTCTGCCCATCTGGGTTGCTGAAAAGCTCCGACAGGTCACCACGAGGGTTCAATATCGCGGTCAAAGGTAACCCATCGCCACCGTTCCAACAAACAGAAACGAGTCCGCCAGGAAGAATATCTACTGACGCGGATTGCTGCCCAGCGGCTATCAACGATGACGATGCGATAATTGCGAAAACTGACAGAAATACGGCTTTTATTACCACAGTGACAAACCAGACCAAAACACCTCGCTGCGAGTTATAGCAAATTTATTTCCTTCATCAAAAAAGCATTGGCCGTTCGTCATGAAAGTCGTGATTCCTGTTAATCGTTGCCAAAATCCAATACAAGCCGCCTAACGCGAACAAACAAAGAGCGCGCCGAGCGTATGTTATGGGGGCGTCGTTTATTGGCCCAGTGAGGTAACCCCAAATCGCGACAAGAGCAATCCATATACAAAATATGTTGTCATCATTTTATTGCGTACACAACCGCGCCTCCATTCCTACATTCTCTTACTTATCTGCATAACAAAAAGCTTCGATACCATTGTTTGTTTTGTACTTTAAGCAACGCATATGATAGAAACAGTAATTGTTCACGCTGTTATTACATTTCCTCCCAATGATACGCACGTATGGAAAGACCTGGTGGGGGCAAAAATGGCTGGAAGCGTTCAATGGCATCTCTTACGAGAACCGCATCCCTCGGGGGCGCGCGTATTCAAACGCTGGACACGTACAGAGGGTTCGGATTTCAGATAATACTGTATCAGCGTTCGTTCGTGGCTCGAGGCTGAGTCCGTATAAGGTATACATAAAAGTCCCCATTTTTTCAGAGGCGCAGCTTGCGACTATTAAAGACATTGTAAATAGTTCAACACTAATTTTATCCTCGCTGGTCAAAAAGAGGCTTCCTGAGCAAATCCTAGAAAGACTTACGCAGAACAAGATTAACCTTTTCCCTAGTTGCTGGAAGGAGCTTGCCGCAGACTGCAGTTGCCCCGATTGGGCGATGCCGTGTAAGCATTTGGCCGCGTTAGTGTACGTAATGTGCGACGAAATCGACAAGAACCCATTCACGTTGTTCAGCCTACACGGGTGCGACTTGTTAAGCATGATCGACGATTTTAAGGATGGCAACCTCGAAAAAGAACAACAAATTCCGATATTAGAGGCGGTTTTAAGTGCGTCATATACCGAAACGCTAACGGACGTCGTTGCAGATGCAGTTGAAAGTCTGCCAACAAACGCCCCGTCAGACGTGGGCGCGAAGTCTGCTGAAGACGCGCCATCGAGAGCCAAAGGTGCAAAGCGACCACGCACAGAATCATCTGAAACATCAGGGGGGGGGCAAGCACAGCGCCTTGAGCCCGACTCAGAAACACCGTCGCTAGCGTCTGCAGATCTAGACACAATAAGCTTTGGCGAGCTGGACGATTCTCTCGGCAACATAGTGCAAGTACTTTCGTGCGAGCCACCAATTTTCTATGAGAAGAATTTTACCGAAATCCTAACCACCTGCTACAAATACTGGCGCACACACATGAATATCGTCGACGCCGCAACCTGGGCGCTGGCAAACAACACCGCAAAAACAGGAAAGGACAAGCTTTCTGACGAGGAGGTTTTTGTCGCAAGGTGGGGGGATCCTGCACAGTTGAGCAGTTTTGCCATCGACATTAATCATACACACGAAATTTCAAAAATTTTCGCGGAGCCGCTTTTTAAAAAAGAAGAGATATCGAATATTACTTTGATAAAATTTTTCTTAAATATCCCACCTTCGTACTTGCACAAGCTTTGCTATGGCCTGCGCTTTATGCACGTTATTTCCATATTTGCGAGAAAGCTGGTCGAAAAGTCCGCGATCATTCCACAATTATTGCAAAACGACTCGAAAATAACGTTTATACGGTGGATTCCAGCTCTTTTTGACAGAAATGTGAAAAACACATGTTGGCGGCTTTCAAAGATGTGCCCGCCAAACCTCATTACGTTTCACAATAAGCCACTACCTCAGATGCAGCAGGTCATTTCAGCAGCGTCGCTTTTCATTGCGGCATACACGCGAAATAATTTTCCGCATAGTTTATATAAACACGCTGATAACAGGATCTTTAGGCTGTTTTTTACAGGAAAGCCACTGTTGCCGTCCAAAAACGTCGCAGAACGAGAAACGCCTTCGTCTATCCATAACTGGCTTTCGCGGTTGTTCCTGTTTGATCGGCGCCACAAATTATATCTACTTGTAAATGACCATGGACGTAGCTCTTTCAGTTTGGACGTGCGAGTCATTGCAGACGGCCTTCTTGTGCCAATATCTACGGCGCTTGAGTCAAAGGAAATGAAGCTCGCGCTACTCTCGGAATTGTGTTTGCTGTTTGAATACTTGCCCGAGCTCGCCAGCACAATTGATTCGAATCAAGACGTGATTTTTGACACGAAAGAATTCACACGAATTTTTATGCAGGTGTTGCCTGTCCTGCGGTCGATTGGGATCGAAGTGATTTTGCCAAAGTCTCTGAGAAATCTGCTGAAGCCCAGGCTTACCTTGAAAATGAGCGTGAAAGACAAGGCTTCGGCGTTGAAGAGCTTCGTAAATATGGAATCAATGGTCAATTTCGATTGGAGAATTGCGGTTGGCTCCAAGGAACTAACCATTGAGGAATTCCGCGATCTTGTTAGCAAATCGCAGGGGCTCATCGAGATCAGAGACGAATACGTAATATTGGACGAGAAAGAAATTCTGCAATTGTTGGCTAAGACCGACAAGCTTACCACAGAGATGGACTACTCCGACTTTATGCAAGCCGCATTAGCCAAAGAGCTCGACGGCACGGCGGTCAGCCTCGACAAGAAGCTTGCGTCCTTGTTCCAAACTTTGGAGCAAGTTGAACCGGCGGCGTTGCCAACGAACCTTCGCGCAACAATGCGCCCGTACCAAGAACGCGGTTTTCATTGGTTGATGCAGAATATCAGGCTTGGGTTTGGCTCGATCTTGGCGGATGACATGGGGCTGGGAAAGACGTTGCAAGTCATCTCTGTTATTTTGGCATTGAAAAATGATGGTGTTGTTGGGGAAAAGAATAAAGTCCTGATTGTCGTGCCCACGAGTTTGCTTAGCAACTGGCAAAAAGAATTCGAAAAATTTGCGCCCAGTATCCGCTTCTTTATATATCACGGGTTGAATCGCAAGGCAGAGCCCATTCCCGACGACATTGATGTGCTGATAACTTCGTATGGCTTAGTGCGACGCGATATGAGGGAACTAAACAAGAGTCCGTGGTTTATGGTTGTAATTGATGAAGCTCAGAACATAAAGAATTCAAAAACGGAGCAAGCTAAATCGATCAAAGGTATTCACGCTGTGCATAAAATAGCGATGAGCGGCACGCCCGTCGAAAATAGGCTGCTGGAGTATTGGAGCATCTTTGACTTTACGAATAAGAATTACATGGGGTCTCAAGCATCATTCGTTCGGCGTTATGCTGCGCCAATCGAGCGCAGCCGTGATGCCCACAGTTTGGAGTTGTTCAAAAAGGTCACGTCACCGTTTATTTTGCGCCGTTTGAAAAGCGATAAGAGTATTATTTCTGATTTGCCAGAGAAAATTGAGAACAATCGGTATTGCTCGCTCACAGCACAACAAGCTGCCCTGTATCAGGGGGTTGTGAATAATTGCTTGGATGAAATTGGCGCATCCGAAGGAATTGCCAGGAAGGGCCTGATTCTTAGCATGATTAACTCCCTGAAACAGATATGTAACCATCCCGCGCACTACACCAAGGTTGGCTCTGCAACGATTGCGCAGTCTGGGAAGACCGAGTTGTTGGAAGAGATTTTGTGCGAGATTGACGAAACTTCGTCCGAAAAAGTCATTATTTTCACACAATACACAGAAATGGGGGACATTCTCGTCGACTTGCTGGAAAAACGATTCCATTCTGAGGTTCCTTTCTTGCACGGAGGCCTTAGTCGCACGAAACGCGATCAGATTGTGAATGACTTTCAGACGAGATTTAGTTCGAGAATATTGATCGTGTCGCTAAGGGCTGGTGGAACTGGCTTAAATTTGACGGCGGCCAACCATGTCATTCATTACGATTTATGGTGGAATCCGGCCGTGGAAACGCAAGCAACAGACCGAGCGTACCGAATTGGGCAGATGCGAAATGTTATGGTGCATCGCTTTTTGACTAAAGGGACATTCGAAGAACGGATTGACGACATGATTTCTAGCAAACGAGACCTTGCTAATCTAACAGTCGTGAGTGGCGAGGCGTTTATAACAAACATGACCACTCACGAATTGGAAGCACTGGTGTCTCTTCGCTAGCAGCAAAAAGTGCGGAATGGGTACTTCGTTGTCTATAGATACCGTGTCTCATGTCAAACAAAAATAGCAGCACCTGATTACGCAAACGCCACGTTTGGGTCAAAGTGCTGCCCATTTTTAAGCATACCATAGAAAATGTGCGTCAGTTTTCT
>JAIRNK010000029.1 GCA_031258095.1 Holosporales bacterium | reverse complement strand
CGAAAATCTAGATGACGTGGGAACGGCAGTTTGCAAGTTCATTAACGCTATAGACGTGCCAACTGTTCAGTCTGTTTGCAATGTTAACTATTTGGGTCATTATTAGCGGCGTTTGGTATTAGCCAGATTTGGGCGAGCCTGATTAGTGTTGTGTGCAACACCTTGAGATTCATCTTTCTACGATTCGTAAGAAAAATCTTCACGTACAGGCTCGCACAAAAGCAATCGCTTCGTCAAAATAGCGAAGCCATGCGGCGTTGCGTTGTCTGATAATTGCATGAACTTTACGCGGTGCTTCTTGGAAATAGTCCTTCAATCCTTTGATTTCTAAGACTTAGCCTTCACCCGCAGCCCACGCTTGCGGCCTAAACCCGAGTAACGACATCAATAAAATCTATGTTACACTTAATGGAGTTGCGATAATCCTACAAGTAAGCAAGCATGTTTAAACGATTAGCCAAATTAGTCCTGGGCTCTGCAAACGATAGATACATCAAGCAATTCGCCCGCATAGTAGCGAAGGTTAACGCAAAAGAAGGTTGGGCAGTTGGCTTGTCGGACGAGGGACTCAGGAACCAGACGTCAATTTTCAAAGAACGGGTTCAAAACGGAGAAAGTTTAGACAAAATTTTGCCGGAAGCGTTTGCTGTGATGCGAGAGGCCGCCAAACGCGTACTTGGGCAGCGCCATTACGATGTCCAGATCATGGGGGGGATTGCCCTTCACAACGGGATGCTGGCAGAGATGAAAACCGGTGAGGGCAAAACGCTTGTCGCCACATTACCGGTATATTTGAATGCGTTATCTGGAAAGGGCGTGCACGTTGTCACGGTGAACGACTACTTGGCGCAACGTGACGCAACCTGGATGGGGCAGATATATGAATTCCTTGGGCTGACATACGGCTGCATCCTACATGGCCTAAGCGACGACCAGCGACGGGACGCGTATAATGCAGACATAACATATGGGACAAATCACGAGTTTGGCTTCGATTTTTTGCGCGATAACATGAAATTCAGCATTGGCGAACTTGTTATGCGTCCGTTTAATTATGCGATTGTGGACGAAGTTGACAGCATCCTCATTGACGAAGCTCGCACGCCGCTCATTATTTCTGGCCCAGCCGAAGACTCGTCGCAATTGTACCAACAAATTGACAAAATCATCCCATTGCTCGTTGAAGAAGACTACGAAAAAGATGAAAAACAGCGAACGGTGATCTTGACGGAAAGCGGGGTTGAGCGCGTTGAGCAGGAACTTCAAAACGCTGGGATTTTGAATGGCTCAAAGCTGTACGACTCACAGAACGTCACTGTGGTGCATCATGTCAACGCCTCACTGCGCGCGCATAAGCTTTTCACCAGAGACGTTGACTACATTGTAAGAGACGACGAAGTCATAATCGTTGATGAATTTACTGGGCGCACGATGGAAGGACGGCGATATTCGGAAGGGCTCCACCAAGCGCTAGAGGCCAAAGAACATGTGACAATACAGCGCGAAAACCAAACACTCGCGTCCATAACCTACCAAAACTTTTTCAGGCTTTACCCCAAATTAAGCGGCATGGGCGGAACAATTGTCACAGAAGAGGCCGAATTTGAGGAAATTTATAAGCTTAAGGCTGTAGAGATCCCGACGAACAGACCTGTTGTTCGTGATGATATTGATGATGAGGTTTACTTAAAGGCAGTCGATAAGTTCGCTGCGGTGGTGCGCCTCGTTCGCGAGTGCCAAGAGCGGAAACAGCCTGTATTGATTGGGACGACGAGCATCGAAAAGTCTGAACTGTGCTCCTCGATTCTGACTCGCGAACAGATTCCTCACGCAATTTTGAACGCCAGACACCACGACCGCGAGGCGCTGATTATTGCGAACGCCGGTCGCCTCGGCGCAATTACGATTGCGACAAACATGGCAGGGCGCGGCACTGATATTAAGCTTGGCGGCAACTGGGAAGCTCGCGTGCAGACTGAATTAGCAGGCGTTCCTGATGGGCCGGCGAAATTGGAGCGAATCGAGAAGATCAAGCAGGAAGTCGCCGAGGAGCAAGACCAGGTTCGTGCCGTCGGTGGCCTCTTCGTTATTGGGACAGAGCGCCACGAAAGCCGGCGCATCGACAACCAGCTTCGAGGGCGGTCCGGTCGCCAAGGTGACCCTGGGGCGTCGAAGTTTTTTATTTCACTCGAAGATGATCTGATGCGCATATTTGGGTCTGGCCGGATGGATACAATGATGCGCCGCGCTGGAATGAAGGACGGCGAGGCGATTTCGCACAAATGGATCAGCAAGGCGATCGAGCGCGCGCAGAAGAAGGTCGAGGCGCACAACTTTGAGATTCGCAAGCACCTGCTAAAGTATGATGACGTAATGAATGACCAACGTAAGGTTATTTATCGGCAACGACTAGACATAATGAAAGCGGATGAGGTTTCGGAACTCATTGCAGGGATTCGATCTGAAACGCTGGAGAGCATGATTAGTGCTCACTTTCCGCCAGATTCCATCCCAGATCAGTGGGATTTAGAGCAAATTCAGCAAAGTTTCAAAGAAGTCTTTAATATCGACATTCCAATTGAAGCATGGAAAATGCTTGAGTCGATGACTGTGACGGATGCGCGCGTTGCAATTGAAAAGATGATTGATGAGCAGTTGGAAGCGCAAAAGGCAAAGGTGCCAGAGTTATTGCTGAAATCATCTGAGCGAAGCATTTTACTCCGCAATCTGGATCAGCACTGGAAAGACCACCTGCTATCTCTCGACTATTTGCGTCAGGGAATTGGATTGCGAGCATATGCGCAAAGTAATCCGCTCAACGAATACAAGCGTGAATCGTTCAATATGTTTACTGATATGATGCAAAGCATTCGTGTAAAGACGCTAAGCAGCCTGTCGCGTTTTGATGTGTCGATGGATGACGTGAACAACTTGCTGAAGTTCTTCCAATCATTGAGCGATGCGGAGGATATCGTCCCACCAATCGATGGTACCTTAGGCGACCCCGAAGCCGATATGAACTACATTAGTGGCGAGTCTCATAGCTCTTTCATGCCTTCAGAAAGTGCGGACGTTGCAGCCCCTCAATTTGACACGGAAACCCCGCGCAACGCACCGTGCCCTTGCGGCTCTGGCAAGCGTTATAAGTATTGCCACGGCGCACCCAAATCCTCTGAGTACTAGGCGTTTTGCGTGCTTCGCGCAACGTCGAGAACGTTAAGGCAGGTTTTCGTTTGTTGTGTCGTTTTAGCATCGGGCATTGTCCTTGAAAGCGTGATTAACCGTCAGATTTATCCCGTTCGGCTCCATCTGTCGTTCGCCTTGCTGTACCTCTTCTCAATTTTTTCTGTAGACGGCAAATTCGCTGTTGCGGCATTTATCTGCGGCTTCGTTGCAGACCAGCTTGCGTTTGCTCGATTGGGAATGCATTCAACATTACTTCTGATTTCACATGTTTTGATTGTTAAGCTTCGCAAAAACATATCCAGCGAGCGCACAGCATTTATCGCGTTCATACTTGCGTTCGCTTTCTACTATTTGGCACGGACGTTTATGGAGAAGATAACTGGCGCAGATGTTCAAATTTATCCAGTTCCGGATTTTACGCTACATTTGTGCCTATACCTCACCGCAACGCGACTAAAAAAAACTCGGGCAGCATTGATTTTTGTGAAACTTGCCCGCCCTTAATCATTAGCGCAAAAAGGATTATGAACATATTTCTTATTAGCAGGGATGCATTGTCGTATTACTCTGTTCGTTTCGCAGTGATTCGACAAGCTCGTGTATAATCCCCTCTCGCACGCCTCTATCGGCAATCCGCAACGAGTGGTTCCCGACCACAGACAAAATAGCATTAAATATTGTTGTTCCTGCCGCAAGCAAGCCAACGCGTCCAAGGATAATCTGCTCAGAATCTTTGTGTTGCCCTTCTGCCGCAACATCCCTGATCCTGTTCAGCAAAAAGTCCAATTCGCTTTTTGCAATCGAATTAAACGAACATTTATTTATATATTCCGTCTTTAAATTGTTGCCAACGCGTTGCAACGCTGCAGAGTCAAAATCTTTACCATCAATTAATTTTCGATCATATGATGGTAACCCTAGAACCAATGAGGCCAAGGTCGTCACAGTTCCTGAAGACGCGACGATTTGAACCTCCTTCTTCTTAATATGGTTAAAAATTCTATTTTTTATAAAAAAAAACTGACGGATTGACTAATCGACTGTTGAGCAAGATCGTATGTTTGCGCATTGTATTCGTCGTGCACATACGTGTCTCTTAAGGTTACGACTCCGTATGGCAAGGACATTGAGTCAACGACCGTACAGCCCCCACGCGTAATACTTTTGCCCTTGTTGAGTCTCAGCCAAATGATCTCCGTACTCCCGCCCCCAATGTCTATCAAAATGCCGTAAGGCTTATCGTCTGACATAACTCCCATGCAACCCTTTAACACAAGCTGCGCCTCCTCTTGCGGCGTTACGATCTCCAAACCTATGCCCGTTAGGGCTCGCGCTTTCTCGATCAAAACGCTTGCATTCCTCGCTTGGCGACACGCCTCCGTCGCAACAGCTTTGACGCGCGACACGTTGTAATATTTGATTTTGTTGTGGCATATCTCCAGCACATCCAGAGTACGATCTATTGCGCCCTTGGATAACTGGCCTGTTTGCTTTATTCCTTCGCCGAGCCCAACAACGCGAGCAAACGAGTCTACAACTCTAGTTGAATGATCTGGTGCGTTTTTGCGCCTAAAATAGTTTTTGTGCAGGCTAGGGATGTCTACTGCAGCAACCAGGATGCGACACGAATTCGTTCCTAGGTCTATTGCGGCAATGTTTGGGGCGTGCGCATTCGTGTTGTAGGAAAGTAAGTCTTTGGAGGCACGAAGTCTTTCTTCCATGAACGCCTCCACAACACCAACTCACGTCGCCAGTCTAGGTGAATTAGCGGACGCCGTCTAGCGGGCTCCCGACTGACGTTCCGGGGAACAAGTCCTGATGTTACAAGGTTTTGATCTCTCAAGAAACCCGGAGCGTCAGATGGAATGTGTATAGGGGATATACTGCTTTTGGTCGAAATCCGCCTAAAAAGCGGGCATTGACGAATTTTTAACTTTTCTCTGGGGCTGAGGTCAGCGCTCAAGCGATTTTGCCCCACCGCACACCTCAATATTACAGCTGCCCGGCAAATAGTTGAGAAATCAAATCGTGAAAACTTAAGATCTCATTAATAATAAAAATGTTTTCCCAATAACCAGCCATAGCGTCAGCCCATTGACCCAAAAGCAAGCGTTCGTCGTGTCTTTCGCGCCATTTTATACAGGGCTCCCATGCAGGGCCTACGCACGAAAAAACTTAGCCCAAACCTCTTTTGATTAATGACAAAGTTTAGTACAGTGTTTGGTTTTTTATATGCAAAAACACCTCGCCTCTTTTTTCGCGGACGTTC
>JAIRNK010000004.1 GCA_031258095.1 Holosporales bacterium | reverse complement strand
AACGACGGTCTAAAAAATCTTTACTTCAGCGAGGATTGAGAGCAATGAACAGTATATTTGTTGGGACTTGTTTTGTACACCAATTGTGGGAGTTTTTGAGATGCGTTGGGTGTTATGGGAATTAACACATTTAGGTTGACCACATTTGGGCGTTTTGCAAGAGTTACACTGTTGATTTTGTGCATACAAGTCATAGATGAGCTCGTTTCAGCAGATGATTTTAGACCTGCAGCAGTTTTGGGCCGACTACGGTTGCGTCATCCTGCAACCCTATGACATTGAGGTTGGCGCTGGCACGTCTAACCCTGCGACGCTGCTTCGGGCTCTTGGCTCGTCTCCTTGGCGCACGGCATATGTCCAGCCATCGCGCCGGCCGAATGATGGACGCTATGGAGAAAATCCAAACCGACTGCAGCAATATTACCAATTTCAGACGTTTATCAAACCTGCTCCAGTTGACTCCCAAGAATTATATATTCGCAGCCTAAGAGCGATTGGGCTTAACCTAAGTCAGCACGACATCCGCTTCGTTGAGGACGATTGGGAGAACCCGTCCCTCGGAGCCGCGGGTCTCGGTTGGGAGGTTTGGTGTGACGGAATGGAAATCACGCAATATACGTATTTTCAGCAGGTTGGAGGCCTTGAGTGCGAACTCGTTCCGGTCGAAATTACGTACGGGCTAGAACGGCTGGCTCTGTTTTTACAGGGTGTGAGCAATTGCTTTGACATAAATTGGAATGGCCAAACTGGCGCCGACGCGTTCTCTTATAAGGACGTGAGTTTCAGGCAAGAGGTCGAATTTTCCAAATATAATTTTGACTTAGCGTCTGCGGACATTTTGCTTCGGCATTTTAAGGATTTTGAGCAGGAATGCACGCGCTTGCTGGGGAGTGGCGTTGTGCTTCCGGCATATGAACAGTGTTTAAAGGCCAACCACTACTTTAACTTGCTGAATGCGAGGGGTTTGATCAGCACAACGGAAAGAGCTGGGTACATATCTCGAGTGCGCGCTATGGCGAAAAGCTGCTGTGAAGCTTGGACCGCGCGAGGTGATTGCTGATGACGCAAACGTTTTTTTTCGAAATATACAGCGAAGAGATCCCTGCAAGAATGCAAAAAATGGTGGTCCCGCACGCAAAAGAAGTAATTGAACAAGTCCTTTCATACGTTGGACATGGAGAAGTCCTAGTCTACTGCGCGCCGCGTCGCTTATGCGTTTGCGCAAAAAATGTTGACGAATCAACACAACCAAGTGTGTGCCAAAAGCGTGGCCCCCGCACAGATGCGCCAGCAGCCGCAATTGAAGGTTTTTTGCGAGCAAATAATCTAAAACGCGCCGATTTGGTAGAATCAAACGGCTATTTTTACGCCACGGTAGAATCCTCGGCGTTTGCATTCGTCGAGACCATTCCTAACGTTATAAACTCCTTCATTCGCGCTGTGCCTTGGCCGAAATCCATGCACTGGACCATATCTGACGCTGGGAGTTCATTACGACATTCGCGCCCATGGGTGCGCCCTGTTCGTTCCTTATTGTGCCTGTGGGGGAATGAGTGCGTCCCGTGCGTTATTGAAGATTGGGGCATTACGGCAAGCAATATCACATATGTAGCTTCACAAGCGAAAAGCGCTTCGAACGCGACAGGAACAACGACTCCAATTTCAGTACATTCGTTCGAACACTATTTGGAACTGTTAAATGAAAACTTTGTAATAGTCGACTACGACGCCAGGCAACGCGCGATCATATATGCTTGTCAGCAAGCGCTTAAAGGGAAGGGGCTTGAGATTGTTCCAGACCAGGCCTTGTTGGATGAAGTCACGGGGCTGGTTGACTATCCGTTTGTCGTTGTTGGCCGAATTGAAGACAAATTCATGCACTTACCAACAGACGTGTTGCGAACGTCCATGCGTGTCCATCAAAAATATTTTGCGACCAAGCCGATCGGCGATAAAACGGACGCTCTCGCGCCATATTTTGTAGCAATATCAAATCGGCCCGAAAATGAAACAACGCTTCGTGGCTTTGAAAATGTACTGCTGGCTCGCCTCAGTGATGCGTTGTTTTTTTATAATGAAGATTTGAAAGTTCCTCTAGAAAACAATTTACCGAAGCTCGACCACATTATCTTTCACGAAAAGCTCGGAACGCTTGGCCAAAAAGTTAGGCGATTACGGCGCCTTGTGCCTGAAATGGATCGGAGCGCGATGTTGTGCAAGTTAGACCTCGTCTCAAATATGGTCAATGAGTTTAACGAGCTGCAGGGAATCATGGGCGCGCACTACGCGATGGTGCAAGGCGAGCCAAAAGAGGTTGTTGATGCAATCTTGGGTCACTACAAGGGGCATGGTGATGGTTTGCCTGATGGCGGCGCAAAGCTAGCTATTGCCGATAAACTCGATACACTCGTTGGTTTCTTGAGCGTTGGGATAAAGCCAACTGGCTCGAAGGATCCGTACGCGCTGCGGCGCGCTGCCCTTGGGATAATTAGAATCTCTATAAACTGCTTACAACTGGACTTAGACACAATGGCGTGGGCAGCAATTAGTGGGTACTCGGATGTCCTTTCGGTGGATGCGGACGACGTGTTTCAATCGCTGAAAACCTTTATATATGAAAGGCTGGCCGTTTACATGAAGGATCAGGAGGCCATTCGGTACGACATTGTGCAAAGTGTATTAGACTCATCCCATTTGAAATGCAGGGAACAAAACCCAAGCGCCAGTAAGGACGAACGACTGCCTAATCCCAACCTTTCACATGGGAGCCCAATAGATGATGCAACGAATCGAGAGCGAGCACTGAACATCAGAGATTTATACGTAAGAGCACAGTCTATCCAGCGTTATTTTGAAACGGAATGCGGCGATTTCATGCAATTGTTTACGCGAGTTAACGGGCTAATTAGTGACAACAATGCCGGAAATGTAGACCCCAGCCTGTTTGAGTCGCCAACTGAGGCGCATGCATACTCAGAAGTCCTTCGCCTCTGTGAGAACCATTCACAACCTTCAAATGAATATGACTATATTGCGCCCATGCGGAATATCGCAGAGCTAAAACCTGCAATTTACAGCATGTTGGACGCTGTGCATGTGAATTGTGATGACCCAGTCTTGAATAAGAATCGACAAGCCTTGTTAGGGCGCGTTATGCGTTTGTATCAGGAAGTTGCAGACTTTTCGAAGATTGAGGTGATTTGAACATTTCCGCAAACACGGCGTAAAACCACAATAGAAACATCGCCCTCTGCCGCCCCCCCTGCGAAAAGACCATGCGGGGGGCTGTGCAAATAATGTACATTTACCCAGAGGTTTCCCCTTCCTCCCCTACATAACAAAATGCCTCTGTTTGTTGCATTGCGAAACAGTTGCAGCCTACTTCGAATTGGGAAAGTTGCGTTAAATCGTTATCATACACAGATCTGGCAAGCCTTTATCAAATGGTGGACGGGGGAATGCTGATGTAGGAGAGGACGCCGTCCATGTCCTAGTCCGTCGCTAGCCGCCGCACGAATTCGCGCCAAAGCGCCGAAACTCGGGCAGCCAGGGGCCCTCTTTCTATATCTTGCGCTAGTAAGATTTGCACCTGATCAGGCAGATTCGGAAACAGCTCGACTATATTCGGTGGGCCAACGAGGGTTCTCAGTTTATTAAATTGACCTTCTGCAGATGACACATACCTGAGTTGGGAATCTAACGTAAGGCGTATCTCTTCCACTGTTGGGAACGCACTCGCTCCCATGTAGGCTGCCCTAACAGGAAGGGATATTGTCCTGACAGCCGTTCTCTCAAAAGCTCTGCCACCAATAGTAAGTAGGCCACGCCCATATGGGTCAAAAATTACGACTTCAAGCAACCCACATCCGAAAAAAGCGCGTTCACCCACCAGAGTCACGCTGACTGGAATGGAGATTTCTTTAATTGACGCATTTGCAAACGCCCCCACTCCTATGATCCTTACGTCGGCGTCAGGCTTAAAACGCACTTTTTCTAACAAAGACCAAGCCAATGCCCAATCAGGGATCGCATTATTACGCCCTGAAATAACCATTTCTCTCACATGGCTACATATAAAAGAGAATGGCGACATGCAGTCAAAACTGCCCGCCTGCATTCTCACTCTTCCGATGTCACTACCGTTCATAGCTACAGGCGCGACTGTTGTCAAAGGAACTGTCTGACTAGGACCTCCGTCAGGACTCAGTGTCAACGCCATTGATTCGTTGCGGAATATCCACCCTTCCTCAGTTCGCGCGACGATTTCAGTATTGCCTATAGTTAGCAGGTCCCACACGACGCCTTCATTTGGAAAGCCCGTTACCATATATTTGCTATAATATGGCATTTTGTATACTGGCACGCCTTCGAACAGCGTGCTTTCAAGTGGCTCCCCTTTTTTTACAATCTGGAGAATGCACTCTTTATCAGAACGAAATAACACATACACACGAGATGGATCTTCCGTGCCAAAGCGTAGATCTAGTTCGTTAGAACTAGTCAGTTTGAAGGGCGTTTCCCCCACATAAAATGGTATCGCCTGTTCATATTGTTCGTCGGGATCGAGCGACACCTGCACGCGAACAGAGTCGGCAAGTGGGATAAACTGCGTTGGCTCCAGATTTCTACGATCCCCATGGATCCGGAGCGTACGCAAATGCATGCCAGGTTCACATACTAACAAAAAGGGACGATCGTAAATCCCTCCCCAAAAATATCTTGTCTGTCGCGGAATAATTGTTTTCATTAGAACACGGGCGTTGTTTTGCTCGGAACACGAGATGTGCTCTGCGGTGAAGAGCATTCCATTAAAACAAACATGGGAACGAGGCATGGATAACCCCTTCTCACTCGCCCCCAATTCGACGGAGAAAGTGCCAGTAGACGCATTGAGAATATAGGTAATTTCATCAAGTGTTGTGCGGGGAATGCCTTCGCGTGAACAATGAGCAGCGCTGAAAAGCAGCAGAGAGCCAAGTATTGTCAATCTTTTCGCAATGTATGCGGCCTTCATTTCGTACGTCCATATAGCATCAGCAACTGTTCTCTTATACACGATCCCTTCAAAAAGAACACGCGTTTTTTTGTCGCAGCGTATGTTTGTCGCGGGATTATGTTACGCCTCCGCTGTCTATAAAACCTGTACGGCCGGCCGCAAAAATGCCGTATCATTGCAGCAAGAGCGGATGGTTTTGCGCACACACGATGACCCAGCTATTGGATCCAAAGCTAGACTACATTTTTAAGACAATCTTCGGCGCAGAAGACAAGAAGCCGCTGTTGATTTCGTTCCTCAATGCGCTCTTCAAGGGTTGCCCGTACATCAAGGACCTGACCCTCGAAAACACCGATATTCCAAAGATCCTGAAGACCAACAAGGCCAGCCGCCTGGACGTCAAGGCCACCACCGATGACGGCACAAAGCTGGACATCGAAATCCAATGCAACAACACCGGCGAGATCCCACAGCGCGCCTTCCATTACCTTGCGAATATGGTGCCGATGACGCTGCAGTCGGGGGAGTCATATAATGGGCCGAATGTGATTGGAATTTGGATTTTGGGGGAGGCCGTGACGGACCGCCAGAACGCGATTAGCAACGCATATATGACGTTTCAGCCCAACTTCCCCGATCCGTATCAGATCATGACGGACAGCGCGCGGATTGTGTTCATTGAACTGCCGAAGTTTAATCCAAAGGACGCTGACGCAAAGGATCTGCTGACGGGGTGGCTGTCGTTTCTGAAAGATCCGGTGCTCATGGATCGCGTGTTTCTGCAGGATAAGGCGGTGAATGAGGCGATGGAAACGCTGCAGTATATCAGTGCAGATGATGATGTCCGGGCGATCGCAGACCTCATGAGGCGGACGGCTAATGATCGTAATAGTGAGATGACTGTGGCAAGGGAAGAAGGGCGCGCTGAGGGGCTTGCGAATAAAGCACGAGAGGCTGCTCTTGCCATGCTGGCAGATGGGCTGTCGGTTGAAAAAGTTAGTTCGTACACAGGACTGTCCGTTGCCGAAGTACAATCTCTGCGAAATTAACCGTTTATAAAACTTTGCTTAATTTTTTTTGCCGCGGGATTATGTTCCGCACCCTCTGTCTATAGGAATCCCGACTGAGTCGCCGGGGAACAACTCCTGATGTTACAAACGCGAATAATGGATTAGCGGCTTGACGAATGCTGGATATATGGCAAAGTCTCCCTAAAGTTTAAGTCAAATCAGGAAAACCTCGCCATGTTTGAAGATATCACAGAACTCTTTTGTTTTATTGATGATTTTTGCAACGCCATACAAAAAGAAATCGCCAAAAATTCAATTT
>JAIRNK010000051.1 GCA_031258095.1 Holosporales bacterium | reverse complement strand
CGAAAATCTAGATGACGTGGGAACGGCAGTTTGCAAGTTCATTAACGCTATAGACGTGCCAACTGTTCAGTCTGTTTGCAATGTTAACTATTTGGGTCATTATCAGCGGCGTTTGGTATTAGCCATCGTCTTTGAAATTGAATGCGAAAAAATTGAATGAAGTAGCAATAGCTCACTGGGGGCTCGAAAATCAGTTGCACCGGAGGTTAGATATAAGCTTCAACGAGGATAAGGCTTGTGTCCGGAACGACAACTCCGCAGAAAATATGAATGTTTCAAGGAAATAGGCGCTTACAATTTTAGACAAAGCAAAAGACAAAAAGGATAGATCCGTAATATCGTTGATGAGATGCAATGCGACGTCTCCCTACCATTTGATCGAGTGCGTCAAGAAAATATCTCATGCGTAGGCCCTGGGTGTGACATCATTTCAAAGCGCTGGACGGCGGGCAAAAGACCTCAAACGCTTGAGCTTGTCTGTTTTTAATCAAAAACTCCACAAATTCGCCAAGTTCGTCGCGCGCCTTTTTCTCTTTGGCCCCAGCAAATGTGTACGCGGCAAGGGCTTTGGGGTAAGCGTTTGGCCCGTTAAGTGCCCTCAATGCCGCTAGCTGTAAGGACTCCGGTTCGAGACTGGTAAGCATCCTTTCATATATTGCTCGCTTATTCGGACTGGCAATGTATGCGTTCAGCCATTTCAGGGCATACTCTGATTCAACAATAATGCAAAATGCCTGACTGGCGGAAATGTTTGTCGGATCAGTAAGCCATTTGTTTATGTTTGAAATTGTCCTTTTTGAAGTGATTTTTGAGAGGATGTGCTTCAAATAGCGATTTTCTGGGTCAGAAGCAAGGTTGTAGTACAACTCTAGGCAAATATCTTTTAGTTCTTTTTCGTCGATGCTGGAACATCTATTGGGGGCGCGTTCCTGCTCGGAACCCCGTTGTGTACGCCCCCGATTTTCAGTACTGTCGTCGTCTATGTTTAAACATTTGCTGAAAATTTGAAAGCTAAGTAATTTCCCCGCCAAATATATAGCGACATTATCTAAGAAATCACTGGAGCCCTTCATCCAAAGCATATCAATTTCGAAACTGGTTAGACTTGGCGGAATTGCTGTCCGTGCAACGTTCTTTTTTGTCTCTCCAGCTTCGTTAAAGACCAATGAGCCACTTAACATTCCAGCCAGAAAAATATCATCCTTGCTCTTCGCCGCCTTTAAAAGGGCCTGCACTTCGTTGAGCACATCTTCCCTATTTGCGATTTTCGCCACTATTTGGCGAATGACGCCCTGGCGCTTAACCTCGCGCTGCCAATCGATGGCTCCTCTCGCTTCGCATAACAAACACGACACACCCAAAATGATGAGCAAGCGTTTTTTATAGCCGTTCACAAATGTGAGATTTTTCGGCATGACTCTTGAACCACGTTCTCACGATCACTAAACAGCGTATTTGCTTGGTCTTCCTGAGGACACACAGAAAAACGTAACATATGCCACCCATCAGGCAGAGGCATGTACTCGCAAAATAGCGTGTTCTTTGGGGTCGAAATTGTGACTGAATGCGGATTCCGAAGCTCAATTGCGTCTTCTATGCTTGACTTCCAAATATGCAACAAGTGGGGACGCGCAATCCTTAGGAGAAACTCCTTGATGGACAAACCAATAACCGAAGACGACTCCACGTCCAGCACATCTTTTACGCACACGCTGCAACGTTGTATTCGATGATCTATGCCGACAATTAGAACGGCATCTTTTGATTGATCCACAACGGCGTTCCAAACCGACTGCAGGGATTTATAGCGACTCTCAACATTCAAAATTTGCGTAATGTCTTTTAATGTAAGCATAATGCAATCTTTTCGGTATGCAGAGACAGACACGTTAAGAACCGACCCAGACGGCATGTGCCACATTTCATGATATGGAAGATTTTTGTGTTCGAGCCATTGAGCACACAAGTTTTTCAATTCAGACGAATCAATGTCTCCCGGCAACTTGTCTTCATCTCGCAGCCGTTCCAGTACTTCATGAATAAATGATTCATTCTTTGAAACGCTAACGCCAATCAAATGCTCAAATGCTGTGTTGCACAACACGACCTGTGCGTCGCGGTTTACCACGCAAAAAGGCCAATCCGCAATATTCAGAGCGTCTTCGCACAACGCCATATTTTGCGCTTGCGCAGATTCAATGTGCTCTGACGTATCTATTGCAGTTCCAACCACAGCGTATTCTTCGTCGTGCGGCTCTACCCTCGTTACAACGTCTTCCATAATTTTGAAAGTGCGCTCTTCCCCCTTAAGCTTTTTGATTACGTCTATTGTTTTAGCGTTCCGATTGGAGAGAACCTCCTTATGTAAGAATTTCGCGTCTTTGGCATTCGGGCCGTCAATTAGCTCCCATTGGCGCGACAGCACTTGATAAGGCTGCGTTTCTAGCAACTTGGCATACGCGACATTGCAAAAGGTCAAAGTTCCATCATTTTTTCTGGTCCAGATTGGATACGGAAGCGCATTCAGGACGTTTAATAGGTTACCTATTTTTTCCAAAGCATCGTCGTATAGCTCTTTGATCTTTATTGTCTCTGTTATGTCGTGCAGCGTTAGAATGATGTTTCTAGCGACAATTTTATTCCCATACTCTCGAATCTGTGTAGCAGAAATTCTAGCTTTTAACTCATAAGTTTTATCTCTGACGACGACGCGGATGGCCACCGGTTGTCCAGTATCAAGGAGATTTTGTATGCCATTTTTGAAATTAGATTTATCTGAATTGAAGATGTCAACGATCGCGCCCCAGGAGGGCAACCTTGAACCCGTTATGTTAGCGAACTCGTTTGAGCAGAGAAAACACCTACGTTCTACCAATCCAGACGCATCAAGCGGTATTATGCACCAAGGGATGTTTCCATCTTGAAGTAACGATACTGTGTAATCTTCCCGTGGTTGTGGACGGAACGTTGCAAGGCTTACCATGACCAGCACAGCGACGATGCTGAAGGCTATGATATAGAACACTCTCTGCTTTCTTAAGGAAATTCCATCTAATAAAAATGGTATACAATGCTTTCGACCTTGTAAACGGCAGCACAGACCATCTCTGTACGTTTCAAATGTGGTGGTTTTGGCTGAGGTCCTGTCACGACTCCGACAGTACTTTGGTGGAGTACTTCATATTTCAATTAATACTACGTACGCGGCTTCGCGATGTTCACACATCTGTTTCTTACATATTTTGCGGTGCTAGCGTATAATTTAAGTATATTTGGCTATCAACGAGTATTACTTGCCGCTGCATTACACTGGACACAGAGAGCGACTGCGCAAGCGATTCCGTGATTCACGAGGCAAGGCCCTGAGCGACTATGAGATACTAGAATTATTCTTGTTTTTTGCAATTCCGTATAAGGACACAAAGCCAATAGCTAAGGCATTATTAAAGGCCTTTGGAACTTTTGAAAACATCACAATGGCGGATGAGGCGCGTTTATGCGAAGTCCGTGGAGTTGGACCAGCTGCAGCGTTAGCGCTAAACGTGTACGGCGAGATGTCACTTCGTCAAGTTCGACAAAAGATTACTCAAATACCGCTTTTAAATTCTTGGGATGCGGTGATTTGTTACTGTAGAAAAAGTAATGCTTTTAAGCAAAAAGAAACCGTGCATGTTCTGTTTTTAAACAAGAAGAACTTCCTAATCGCCGATGAAGTTTTATTTGAAGGGACGGTAGACCAAACACCGTTTTACATACGAAATATCATAAAACGAGCGCTCGATTTGGGCGCTGTGTCAATGATACTTGTTCACAATCATCCAAGTGGAGATGCGACTCCGTCCGCAAGTGATATTTCCGAGACGCAACGCTTATACATCGCGGCGAAGACAATGGACATAACCTTGCACGATCACATTATCGTTGCGAAGGATAAGTACACATCTCTCAAAAGCCTAGGGCTAATTGAATAAGACAATGTGCGACTAGGGACGTCTTTTGTTTGCGGGAGCCCTGGATTGCACTCAACACGCTTGTAGTAAATCACGCTCGTTAACAAAATATTAATTCTTTGCGCGTACAATAATTGCAGAGCGAGCGAAGATTGTATTATTGGAGAGTGATATGTTGAAAAAGTATTTGTTCCTAGCGTTGCTAACTTGTATTGGTCCGATTGCAAAGTGTTCCGGCAGCGTTACGGACTTTACTGGAGGCGCAACGACAGCGTTAAAAGTCCAAGAACTGTTTACGCGAGGAATTGTTTTGCGCGATTTGATGTCTAAGGAGTTTTCTAGTCAAAAAATAATAGGTCAGTTAGATGAAATAATTCAATCAAATGTTGATGCTTTTGAACTTGCCCGAATAGTCTTTGTTCCCGAAAATGTCCATGCAATGTATCGGGTTCTGGCAGAATTTCGGCGCAAAGCGTGCCCATGTGCGCTTTTTCCATTTTGTTGCTGCGTTGATGTAGACGAAGATGACATGAAGCTGGTAGAGCTGCGCACGGTAGAAGACGAAATATTCAATAAAGGCACTAAATTCTTCCAATACGTAACAAACGCATGTGCAAACAGAAGATATGCAGATCAATTTCAGGCTTGGAGTCTAGCAACCATGAACCACTTGCAGCGTGTAAGACGGGACGTCTCTCGGATAAATGTTCGCCAAAAAACTAAACTGGAGCTTCTGTCTGAATTGCTTGCCATTACTGCAATAAATCCGGATACGGACGTTGCTAAAGCTAACGCAGCACTGCGGAATGCTTTTTATGAATCGCCCGCTGTCACATCATAACGGCTAAAGTCGAGCACTTTTAATGACATTTTAAACGTTAGCTATTCGTTGACATTTGACGCATGGGAAAGGCACTCGGCTTCGATTCGTGTTTCAAGTTCGTGCAGAGCTTCTTTCGTGGAGTATCCTGGCATGATTGGATCTATGATTTTAAAAGTGATCACACCAGGAAACTTTACGAATGAGTGTGGCGGAAAAAATTCCCCAGAATTGTGCGCTACTGGGAGGATCGGTACTTTCATAGCGTCGTACATGAGAGCGCCCCCAATATGGTAGCTGCCGCGCACGCCAAACGGCGTCCTCGTTCCCTCGGGAAATATGAGCACAGGCCGCTTCATCTGACAGGAGTGCAACCCTTCAACTAGTAGCTGCTTTAGGGCCGCGCTCCCTGCAGATCTGTCTATAGGGATGAATTTCATGCGCCTCATATAGTCGCCGATTATTGGTATTTCGCCGGTTTCGCGCTTATATACAATGCGAAACTTTTTAAAAAAGATCGAAAATATTAACGTTTCAAGTTCGGATTGGTGTTTTGGTGCGATTATAAAACAGCCATAATCTTTCTGTAGCCGCCTGAGAGTTTCCACATTTTCAAAGCGCACGCGGATCCCCAAAACAAATCGCATGAGCCATATTAAAATCTTGGAAAGACTTGAAAACAAAAAGAACGGAACTCTGTCAGATAAAAAAACTAATGGCCAACAGACAAGCAACGGCGTGCCAATCGTGACCGTAAGAACGATGTAAAACGCGCTCGACCTCACCGCGCACACTGCGTAACGGAAACGGCCTTGCTTTTTCAAAATTCTATCAAACAACGATGTTTACAAGCTTATTTTTAACAACGATTACCTTTTTAATCTGGATTGCGCAAACAAATTTTTGAACATCCTTCATTGCTTGTGCCCTTTCTTTTAGCGTGCTCTCGTCAGCATCAACACATTCTTCAAAGGTTGCACGTAGGCGCCCGTTAACCTGAACAGCAATCGTCACGCGCTCAATGGCCGCGAGCTCACGGCGCCAAACTGGCCATGGCAAATGCGTTTTAACATCGGACGGCTTAAACATAAGATGGTACGCTTCCATTGCAAAGTGCGGGGCAAACGGCATGAACACGCTAAGCCAAATGTTCATTACCTCCGCCATTTCTGCCTCAGAAACGACTTGCTTCTCGCCAATCTCACGCTCAATATCCCGCGTCAATTCACGGTGCAGGGCGATCGCTTTATGAAACGCATTTTCGTTTAATGAGGCTTCTAGCCGCTGTAAGTATCTGTGTGTCATCGCCAGCAAAGAATCTTTTGACACATTCCTGCTGTCTATGCAGTCAGGCGAATGGTGCAATTGAGCATATTTTTCGTTTATTTGCTCACATAGCCGCCACATTTTGTTCAAATAACGCCATGCACCTTCAAGCGCTTCTGTGTTCCAATCGAAATCTTTTTCATACGGCGTATCCGACATAATGAACACACGCAGGGCGTCCGCTCCGTACGTCTCAACCATTTGCTCTGGATTTACTAAGTTTTTCTTCGATTTACTCATTTTTTCGTCACGTCCAATGGTCACTGGACGCTTGCCACTCTTGGTAACATATTCCCCGGAATCGTTTCGCTCTACTTCCTCTGGGGCAAGCCACTTGCCGTGTTCATCCTGAAATGACATGTGACATACCATCCCCTGCGTCATTAGCGAGGCAAACGGTTCCCGCAACTTTATATAGCCCAAATCATTCAGCACCATCGTAAAAAATCGCGCATAAAGCAAATGCAGCACGGCGTGTTCTACTCCACCAATATATACGTCGACTGGCATCCATGTGTTTAGCGCGTCTTTGTTTACTGGCTCTTCATCGTGCGGACAGCAGTTTCTCATGAAATACCAAGACGATTCGAAGAATGTGTCTAGTGTGTCCGTCTCCCTCGTCGCCGCGGCGCCGCATTTGGGGCACTTTACATGTTTCCACGTCGGGTGCTTATCCAGCGGGTTCCCCGGCTCGCTAAAGCTCACGTCGACAGGCAGTTTTACAGGTAAATCCTCTTTTGGAACGGGAACAATTCCGCAGTGATCGCAATGAATCATTGGAATTGGGCAGCCCCAATACCTTTGGCGGGAAACGGACCAATCGCGCAGGCGGAACGTCGTTTGCCTCACACCTGCAGAAATGCTCTCCAGGTAGTCTGCAGCTTTTTTGCGCGCGTCTAATACTGTCATTCCGTCCAAAAAAGACGAATTAATCATTGTTCCGTCTGTGTCAACGTACGGCAAAGATGCGCTTGTACCACTTATGACTGGTCGAATTTGAAGCCCATATTTTTTCGCAAATGCATAATCTCGTTCATCATGCGCGGGACAACCGAACACCGCGCCAGTCCCGTACTCCATTAATACAAAATTTGCCACGAAAACTGGAACGGTTTCGCTCGGGTTTATTGGGTTTCGTACTAAGATTTTCGTTCGATATCCCATTTTTTCGGCCGTACTTTGCGCCTGCTCTGTGGCAGGGCTTCGCTGGCATTCTTGTATAAATTCTTTCAAACCATAGTCTGTCTGTGCCAGGCTTTCAGCCAGTGGGTGACCGCACGCAATTGCGCAGAAGCTGGCGCCAAATAACGTTTCGGGCCGAGTCGTGAACACCGTTAGCTGCTCGAAACCACCAGGCGCGCCCTCGCAGATTTCAAAATTAACGGAGACGCCTTCTGACTTGCCGATCCAATTTTCTTGCATGATCAGCACTTTTTCAGGCCATCCTTCGGCAAAAACGCCGCGATGATACTCTTCGGTGATCTTCAAGTCTTTCAGATTTTCTAGCAGCTCATCAGCATATGCTGTGATCCGCAAGCACCAGTGTTGCAGCTGTTTTTTGACGACCTCCGCCCCAGAGCGCCACCCTTTGCCATCAATAACTTGTTCATTTGCTAACACGGTATTATCAACGGGATCCCAGTTCACCCAAGAATCTTTTCTGTACACTAGCCCTTTTTCATACATCTCGAGGAAGAACCTTTGTTCGTGTCCGTAATATTCTTCTGAGCAAGTAGTGATCTCCCGATCCCAGTCATATGACAACCCAAGTGGGATTAGCGTTTGCTTCATTGCCGCGATGTTGCTGTAGGTCCAATCTCGTGGATGCGCGCCGTTTTGAAGCGCGGCGTTTTCTGCTGGCATACCGAAGGCGTCCCAACCCATGGGGTGCAGGACTTTGTATCCCTGCGCTTTTTTGTAACGCGCAATTACGTCGCCGATGCAGTAGTTACGGACATGCCCCATGTGGAATTTACCAGACGGATATGGAAGCATCTCAAGCACATAGCACTTTTTATCAGACGAAGAGGCGATTGCAGGCGTTGCGTCCGCGTGTTTCTCTTCCCAGATTTTCTGCCATTTAGCTTCGACACTTCTGAATGGATACATAATTTCCCCTTCAAACTAGAATGTCTGATTGACAAAGCATTGCGAATGCATGTTTGATCGCAGCTACTATCGTTTTATGCACCAAATCCCCGAACCTGTAAACATCAGAAATCCGCGAAACCTTAGCGCCACCGTTCAACGCAGTAATTTTGCGCCAAAAATACACAGTGGATTATCTTCGCAAATCTAGTGTAAATTACTTCCTAGTTGGGACATGCCAACGCGCAGTGCTCGTTTCTGTGTCTTTTCACTCCTTCCTGTGTGAAATGACCCGTTGTGTGAATGCGAAAAGTGGAGATATTAATCTTGAGAATCAACGGGGCTTGGGGCACACGATTTAAAACCTTGTGGATCAACGCACGAAACACTGTGCGTCGTCCTAGTGTGGCAGAGGATGCAGAGGGCGACTCGGACTTTTCCGTTAAAGACTTTCCCGTTAAACGTGTGCGTTTGTCGTCGCATTCTAAAGAGCCCCATCTTTCGTCGCGGCCAAAAGTTGTAGGCGAATGGCCTGAAGAACCGATGATCTCAAAAGAAGATTCCGCCGAAGTTGCTGGTGCCACAAGGAAGCCTGAATCCATCGTACAGCAAGATATTCTTTTTTTGCTGGATTTGCCACTTATCTTCTTTTCGCCGCTGCTGTCCGCGTTCATTTTTGAATTAGGGATCTCGGAGTTTTCGTCAGAATTTATTTTAAAAAACATGATTGTCTTCTCTTTAACAGTCGAATCTTCGTTTATTTTGTTTAGATCATACATCCCGTCGTCTCTGGATTTTTGGCGTGGTTGCCTCATAAAACTCGCTATCCCTCTAGCAATAAGCATGATCGCGTACTACTCGTTTACACGGTTGCTTAGTCATTTTGAGGAGTTCTCTTCTTTAACACTATTCGCCTCTGCCGTCATTTGCGGAGGGCTGCTAATTGGGCACAGGTACATAGCTCACGCGTTGACTCGGAGTGATATCACGTCATTCTCCGAGGCCTTCAGGGCGATCCGTGTAAATATCTTATCAACTGGAAACTTTTTCATAGGTCGACTGAGGCAGGTTTTCCGAACTAAGAGCGCCGCAAATACACGGGAGCCTGGGTTTAATCAAAATGTCCTGTTCGCTGACGGGAACGATTTGAGAGCAAGGCACGAACAAAATGTGATGGGGGTGCTCCTTGTAGGCATGTTCAACGACGTCGAAAGCGTTTTACTCTCAGGAGAGCGTGTGTTCGACAACAATCTACGCCCCATCGCGATTATAACTCCGGATCCGTTGGATTTCGGAAAGTACGTTAATGACATTCCTGTCATCGGAACAATAGATTTTCTCGACGAATGTTTGAGCGACGAGACGTTCAAAGGAGTGGTGATTGTAGAGGGTTCATTGGCGCCATCGCTTGCCGAGCAGGTAGAGCAATGTGCCAGTAGCGGACTTGTTTCTGTACTAACGTTGGTGAAGCCGCGCTACGTTCGCCGAAAGATGCGCTCATAAGAACTCAAGGTGCAAAATTATGACGTTCATAAAAAGGACCGTTTTCGCGAAGATTCTGCCACCAGGGTTGTGGTATGCGTTTGCTTTTGCGATTTGTCCGACACACAAAGCAAACGCCGAGTTTTACATTGGCGCGGCGGGCCAATTTAACTGGCAGCGCCCCAGCATCAAATGGTTTAACTCGTCATCGCAATGGCCTGACTTGCCATCGCAAGAGAAAAAGATCACACGCATAGGGGCGGACGTTGTTATGGGGTGCATATACTCGTCAGGAATTACGTTAGCGAGTCAAGTCATTGTGGGATATGGTGGTAAAAATATTAAACATGCGGTGGACGTAACGAACCAATCTGGAACAACTGCGGGAACGACTGCTGGAACAACAGACAGTTCGCACGTGATATCAGATGTGTCGCTGCGAAACCCACTCCGCTGCGGCGCGGAAGTTTTAGTTGGCGCGTCACTGGGTGTTGCCGTTCGGACATTTCCCTACGCAATATTGGGATATATGGTTGAATACACACAAGTTCGTGGTTCAATGTTCGTGGAAAAGGATGCGAAGAAATCTGTCATTTACTTTGGGAAAGACGCTGTGACCGTGCAGGGCATTGAAATGCCTGCCGTTCGCCCGCTGCGCAAGTTCGTTTCGACGCCGGTGTTTGGCGGTGGAGTTCGGCTGAGTTTGATGGGGAAAGCATTCGTGGGCCTTGAATTCCGCTATTTTCCGAGAACATCGCGCAATTTGATGACACAGTGCACACGAATCGACCCACTTGGAGTCTTTGGAACGGCTTCGACGTCACTTTCCACCGAAAAGATTAAAATTCCAGCCAACTTAACTCATTATAGCGTGGGGGTGGTCGTCGGCTTTTGCTTGTAAGGAGCAAACGTTGAACGGTCGTGGACGCGCAAACACACTGTCTACCCATTCGCGCCGTTATGCTACAATCCGCACGGAAGGGTGCCAGAGTGGTTGATTGGGACGGTCTCGAAAACCGTTATGCGTGCAAGCGCATCGAGGGTTCAAATCCCTCTCCTTCCGCCAGATACGGTTTAGTACTGAGATGCGCCAAAAATTAATTGATAAAACACCACGAAAAACATTATGTTCTGTGCGAGTTAGCAGGTGACCTTTAGTTGAAATGGCAAAAATTTGTCTCAAAAAAAACATTTCTACGCGATTTGGGCATCAAAAAGCTGTCTCAGTCTCGGTTGCTTCCGTATAGAATTCCGTCTCAAAATCATGCCTTTAACACCGCGCAATCCAATGGATGAGTGGGAACCGAGGCCCAAAAAGGTTGCAACTTTCGGAATAGCGCAATTGAGAACACAAAGATTCATCGAGAGAACACACGAACCACATGACCGCCCAACATCCGTCAATTTGACGCAGTGCGCAAAAGTGTGCTCCGATGATTACGGTTGCGAAGTTCTCTTTTGCTCAAACGTTTTGTGTGAGCGGTATTTTCAAATTCCAATGGAATAATTAGAGCTGTTGCATAAGCGCTGGTGCAGGCTGGGGCGTGAGCTCCACCATCTCTCGTTTTTGACCTTTTTCTCTAGGCGAAGCCAAATCCGTTCTTCAAATTCACCAATCCAGCGACAATTCTA
>JAIRNK010000035.1 GCA_031258095.1 Holosporales bacterium | reverse complement strand
AGGAGGAATTGTTCTCTGTACGATCAAAAATATTCACAATTTTTCACAGACGTTGCCACATTTGGTCTTCTCTTTTAGCATTTCAACTCGCCTTCGTTAGCATTCAACAGGGCCCGTAGAGCAAAAGCGGCACCCGATGTACAAGCCGCTCCTAAAACACCAGAGGACACAGCAGCTGAACCACCAGCGCCAGTGGTTCCGAGCACTGGCGTGCAAACAGAGCCAGCTGCAGCACCCGATACGCCTAAACCGCCAGTAGAAGCCGCAGCTGTCCCGGCGGCAGTGGAAACTGCGACAGGGGGCGCGATCCCTCAGTCACCAGAGGAGACCGCGGCTGCTGCAGCCCCATCAGAAACGGCGGTACCTGATGCTAATAAACCTGATGCGCCCGCCGTGCCACCAGAGGCCGATCCCGTCGCCACGCTGCGCAAGCGTTGGGGGGTGCCTCTTGATGTAGAGAGCGCAACGGACATCTACGAGTCTTGCGTTGCGAAACAGATGCCAGAATCAAAGCTGACAAAGCTTCAGGGGTACCTAAACCTGTGCCAACGCGTTGTGAGAGATTTCTCTGGTGGAGTAACGTCTGTTTTTCGCGCTGGAGAGCAGGCTGCAGATGCGAAGCTGCGTTCTATCCCATACTGTAGCAGAACTTGCCCGCTTGAGGTCCGAGAATTCCGAGCTGCGTGACCAAAATACTGCGCTGTTTTCCGCTAATACCAGGCTGTCTGCCGAAAATACCGCGTTGCATGCCAGACTCCTGGAGCAAGCAGTTGCATCGGTTCCTCCTTCTTCGGGGGAGTAACACGACGAACGTCGCAGGAGCGCGGCTCGCATCGTTAATGTGCCGCCGTTCCTGCGATAATTTCTATCAATTCATTCGTTATGCTCGCCTGTCTGGTACGGTTGTACTGCAGGCTAAGCTTGTCGATTAGCTCTTCTGCGTTGCGTTTCGAGCTGTCCATCATCGTCATCCGGGCGGCGCACTCGCACGTTTCAGCTTCGAGAAATGCCTTGTAGAGCCTGCTTAGGGCGAGCCTTTTTAGAATTTTTTCGACCACGACTTCAACGGATGGCTCCACGAGCCGAAAGCCGGGGCCCCCTGCAAAAACAGGTGTGTTGCCCCCACTTTCTGCCGAATCGTGCGATGTTAGCAAATCCATGCGGTTTGGATACAAATCAAACGATTCAACATCATGATTTAACGTATTGATGAACTTCCCGCAAACAACGCCTACCGCGCCCACATTTTCGTTCGCATACCACTTTTGCACATGCTCTAACACATACACCGCGAGCTCAATAAAAGTTGCATTTGTCGGGAAGTGCCCCAACCCCGCGAGCGGCTCCGCTTGCGTTGGACGATGTTTTGTGAAGTATTCCGCAGTTTTTAGCGTCATTGGAACGAATTCACAAGAACGTGGGCGACTGCGCGCTTCCAGGGCGAGGGCTTCCTTTATTACTGCGAGGTTGTAATTGCCGCTAAGCCCTTTTTGTGCCCCAAATACGCAAATTACGTACGGTTTTGACGGATCCTCTTCGAAGAAATATTGAGGCAAATGCTGTGCGCACCTTTCGTAGTTGTCTTTGTCCGCCAGGATCGTGCGCAGGACACCAGCCAGAGATTTCTCGTAATCTCGCGCCAAATGGAGTAACCGCAACGATTGCCTGAAACGCGATGCAGCAATGAGCTTCATCGCGGATATAAGCTTGTGCGTAGACCGTACGCTGGCCACCCGCTTTTTTATGTCTCGCAAACTTGCCATCAAACATCCTCTTGTCGGCAGAACAGGGCAGGGGGCCTGCCAACGTCATTTTGTCCACTTTAAACGCTCTGAATCAACGGCCACAAAAACTACGTACTCCCCCAATCGTGCATACACACATCCCATCTGACGTTCCGGGTTTCTCTAGGGCTCAAGGCATTGAAACATCAGCATTTGTTCCCCGGAACGTCAGTCGGGAGCCCTATACAAGAAGTGATAAACTCATCCAAACTTTTCTTCTGCTCATCGCTAAACGCCGCGTCTTTGTCGAATAGGGCCAACAGGTCTGGCCGGACGCCCCGCAGCAACTGCAGATATTTTTCCTCAAAACTCGCAATCTGGTCTAACGGAAGTGAATCAAGGTATCCCCCCGCTCCAAGATGAATCACTGCGACCTGCTCCGAATTAGGCATCGGACTAAACTGCGGTTGCTTGAACACTTCGATTAGGCGCTCTCCGCGCTTCAAAAAATTGAGTGTGTTGATGTCCAAATCGGACGAAAATTTCGAAAAGACAGCCATTTCACGGTATTGCGCCAAGTCAAGCTTGACGTGCCCAGATACGCGCTTCATTGACTTCGTTTGCGCCGCCGAGCCAACACGACTAACAGATATTCCAATGTTTACCGCTGGACGAATCCCCTGGAAGAACAAATCCGTCTCCAAGAAAATTTGCCCATCCGTAATCGAAATTACGTTTGTTGGAATATATGCAGAGACGTCACCAGCTTGGGTTTCAATAATTGGAAGCGCCGTCAACGACCCGCCTCCAAGGGCGTCATTCATCTTCGCCGCTCGTTCAAGTAAGCGCGAGTGAAGGTAAAACACGTCCCCTGGATACGCCTCGCGCCCAGGCGGCCGGTGCAGTAAAAGCGACATTTGCCGATACGCAACCGCGTGCTTTGATAAATCGTCATAAATGACGAGTGCGTGCATGCCTCTGTCTCGGAAAAACTCTCCAATCGCACAGCCTGTGTATGGCGCCAGATATTGCAGCGCCGCGCAATCAGATGCAGTTGCCGCAACGATAATTGAGTAGCTTAATGCGTTGTTGTCTTCTAATGTCTTGACTAATCGTGCGACAGACGATTGCTTTTGCCCAATCGCTACGTAAATGCAGAAAATCTTGTCTGAAATGTTGTCTGCCTCATGAAACTTTTTCTGATTAAGTATGGCGTCTAACGCGATTGCCGTCTTTCCTGTTTGGCGATCTCCAATAATTAGCTCCCGCTGGCCGCGACCAATCGGGATCAGGCTATCAATCACTTTTAAGCCCGTCTGCATCGGCTCGCAAACCGACTTGCGCTCAATAATTCCTGGTGCCGTGCGCTCCAGCTGCACCGTTTCGACATTGCTAAGTGGCCCCTTTCCGTCAATCGGCTCACCTAGTGCATTGACAACACGCCCCAACAAGCCAAGTCCAGCTGGGCAATCCGCGATCCGCCCAGTCCGCCGCACTGTGTCTCCTTCCTCTACTTCAGCGCCATTAGAAATCAGCACAATGCCGACGTTGTCCGCTTCCAGGTTCTGTGCCATTCCGCGAACAATTTTTCCCGTTTTTGAGGACACGCACTCGACCCACTCCCCCGCACGGACGTTGTCTAGCCCTTGCGCGCGAACAATGCCGTCACAAACAGACAAAACGGTCCCATGTTCGTATACGTCAACTGATGGGTTAAATCCTTCAATCTTTTGCCGCAAAAACTCAGAAACTTCGGCCGCTTTGGATTTCATCGCATTCTCCGTCAAAAACAATAATCGCTTACACCACGCGTACTTGGGATAGGGCTTCCTTCGTGAATGCATCAATTTGGTGCTTAACGCTCACATCAATTGTCAGTAAATCTGATTGAATTAACATTCCCCCTAATATGTGAGGCGCAACTTTGTAGGTAACTAACAACGTCTGTTTAAATAACGCTGTCAACTTGTCTGTTATGTTTTTTTTGTGTGAATCGGCGATTTCTTCGGCCGTGTATACAGTTACTGCCGCGCGATTTAAAGACTGATTCACCAGCGCAGTAAAAATCCGAAGGATGATTTTTAAGAGGTTGATGCGTTGATTTTGTGCAAGTGTTTTTAAAAAATTCACAAAAAATGGCTGAAAGTTGGCGCGCTGCTTGAGCTCGTCTACGCCGGGTATGTGTCCCTGAATAATGCGGATGAAAAGGGCTCGGTGTTGGTTTTTTGCGTCTAGTAGCTCGTTTACGACTTCGCACTCTGCTAGCGTTCGCTCTAGGGCCCCTTGGCTTGTCGCGACCTCGAACAGCGCGACCGCATAGCGCCCAGCGATAGATGTGCATTTAGCCTGAATTGCGCCGTGATTGGGGGGCCGAACTGAGCCTTGAGCTAAGCCTCTATGCATAAAGCAGACCGAAGAAACACTCCAGGTGGATGTTACCACATCGCGTTTATCCAAAGAAATCCAAAGAAATCATTTTGCGCGCACCACGACGGTCCACACGGCTGAAAACGCGATTTTGCCATACCGATTTTGGATTTCGTTGAATAGCGTATCTGGTGAATAAAAAAATATTTTCGGTATTAAGAAATATTTAACTGATTATGGGTTGCATTGTTAACGATTTGTCAGGTAGGTTTGTATATGAAATGAGCGGGAGGCGCATTTTTCCTCGCCCGCTGATTCTTCAGCCCCAGAATGAGGGTGGGTGGGGGGTAGGGATGGCGTCCCCTCCCGAAAGTGTTAACGAAGAGTTAAACACGGCATTTCTCAGATATTTAACCCAAACAAGCCACACAACATATAGGGCTCCCGACTGACGCTCCGGAGAACAAATGCTGATGTTTCAACGCATTGAGCCCTCAAAAAAACCGGAACGTCAGATGGGAGGTGTATATTCATCGATCTGCCCAAAAACAATTAAACGTCTGAATTCACAAACAACAATGCAACGCAGATATGTTATACTCGCGTGAGCAGGTAGTTGAATAAGAGGTAATCAGATGCACTACAATGACCAAAGTGCGGCTCGGAGGGCCCCAACGGTTGCACAAAACGCGAGCGGCCTGGCCAGGTACATGGCGAGCGTGTATGGTTTTATGGGCTTGGGACTGGCCATTTCGGGCTTGATCGCCTTTTTGACGGCGTCAAGCGAATCGTTCGTGCATGCTATGTTTCGTTCATCGCTGTTGCGAACCGCAATATTAGTCGTGCCATTTTTTATGTGCATGACGCTAATTGCAGCTGTCCATAAAATGTCGCGGAATGTTGCTCTCGCGGTGTTTTTCCTATACGCGGGCACGCTGGGTTTTTCTTTGTCATACATATTCTTGCTGTTTAGTTCGGCAACCATAGTTTCTACGTTCGTTGTCTCAGCCTCGTTGTTTTTTGGAATGAGTGTTTTTGGCCTTGTTACGAAAAAAGATTTGACGGAACTCGGCTCTTTCTTCTTCATGGGCCTGTTGGGATTTATTATTGCAAGTCTTGTGAGTTTATTTTTACACAACTCCGTGCTTTCCGTTGTTTTGTCCGTCGTGGCTGTTGTTATATTCACGGGGCTTACTGCGTTTCATTCCCAAAATATCAAAGCCTTGTACGAGAACGCGCCTGATCGCGATACCGCGGATAAGAATGCTATCCTTGGCGCTTTGACGCTTTATCTGCAATTTATCAACATATTTGTTAATTTGCTGCGCCTATTTGGCTCGAGAAAATAAGGTTTTACAATGAGTGTTAACGTGAGACAGTTTACGCTTTCGTGCGCGTTGTTGTTATTGAGTTCATGTGCTACAGGCCCTGGATTGCCCGTGTATAACACGGCTTCAGTTGGAATGCCTCAAACGACCTTGCCGGGCACTGTTATTGCGGTAAGGGCGGTGCAGATAGATGGCAGCTCACAGGGGCTAAATAAAGGCGCCGCAATCGGGGGCGCTCTGGGTACGGCGCTCGGGGGTCTCGTCGCTGGTTCAAGTAATAGAACGCTGGGAATGGCTCTAGGTGGCGCGACGGGGCTTGTCACAGGTCAGGCAATTCAGAGTAGTGCGAACACAAAGCTGGGATGGGAGTACCAAGTGCAGGCCGCAAATGGGCAACTGTTTACAATAGTGCAGCCTCAAAGCGTCGTGTTTGCGGTTGGCGCGCGTGTGATGTTGACTCTTCCTGTGGGGAACTGTCCCGGGCGTTTGACTCCTGCTGGGTAGGCTCGTTGGATAAATATAGGGCTTCCGACTGACGCTCCGGGAAAACAAGTCCTGATGTGGCAAGACTTTGAGCTCTTAAGAAATCCGGAACGTCAGATTCCCCTCAACACCTAACGCACCTTCCCCCCCGACAAAAATTGTAGAATGCGATCAGTCGTTATCTTAAAAAAAGCTATAAATTGTGCGTATTTCATCAGGTAGCATCGTTCAAGTTTCCACTA